>JBGTAO010000555.1:0-4048 GCA_041749835.1 Gemmata sp.
CTTTCGGGCTGACCAATTCATTGCGGTTGAGTTGGTTGTGGACCCGTTCGGAGATACTGCCGAGGGCACTAAACGGTACTATCTCTCCGGATTAGGCGACAAACAGGGGGTTCTAGATCTGCACAAAAAGCAGCTAGAGAAACTTGGCAAGTCTGCCTCACAATCACCCCCACAGCTCACGATCCTGACCTACCTCGAAGCTCCAGACAACTCCCGTTCAGCTATCCCATGCCCAAACTGTCAGCAGAAAGGAGAACTCACCGAACCGCGGGCATTCAACCTGATGTTCGAGTCGCACGCCGGACCGATCGCATCCGAAGAGAACAAGGTCTATCTGCGGCCCGAGACGGCACAGGGCATCTTCGCCAATTACCGCAACGTGCTCGATAGCACGCGGCTGAAGCTGCCGTTCGGGATCGCGCAAACAGGCAAAGCATTCCGCAACGAGATCAACCCGCGGAACTTCACCTTCCGAAGCCGCGAGTTCGAGCAAATGGAAATCGAGTTCTTCTGCCACCCGGATGAGTCGATGAAGTGGTACGAGTACTGGCGCGACCTCCGCAAGAAGTGGTACAGCACGCTTGGCGTGAAGTCGGAGAACCTTGTACCACGAGAACAAGGCAAGGAAGAACTCGCGCACTATTCCATTGGCACCACCGACATCGAGTACCTCTTCCCGTTCTCGGACGAACCGCAGGAACTGGAAGGCGTGGCCCATCGCGGCGCGTTCGACTTGATGGCCCACGCCAAACACAGCGGCATGGGGGAAAAGTTCATGTACTTCGACGAGGAGCGTTGGAACGCCGACAGCGCCGATCGCACTACCAATTCGTTCAAGGAATGGATGAAAGCGAACCCACCGGCCGAGGACGTGGCCAAGTACCTGTTCACACCGCACGTGATCGAGCCAAGTGCCGGGGCCGATCGCTTTACGCTCGCGGTGTTGTGCGAGGCCTACACCGTCGAAACCGTGCCCGGGAAAGAGGGTGCAGCGGGTGAAGAACGCACCGTGATGAAGTTCCACCCCCGGCTCGCACCGATCAAGGCGGCGATCTTCCCGCTGGTCAATAAGGACGGCATGCCCGAGAAAGCCATGCAGCTTTACCGCGAGTTGAAGCCGTACTTCAACGTCTTCTTCGACGATAAGGGTGCGGTCGGGCGGCGCTATCGCCGGCAGGACGAGGCCGGCACTCCGTTCTGTATCACCATCGATGGCGATACGCTCAAGGACGACACGGTCACGATCCGCGACCGCGATACGCTTCAGCAAGAACGGGTGAATTTGAGCAATGTCCGCGGTGTGATCGAAATGGCGCTACGGCCCGCGTAATCGCAAACGCGACATAGCCCGGTGCAAGCACCGGGGTAAATTGCTAATTTGCACCCAGGCGCGAGGACTTGGCTCGCAACAGGTGATCGACCAACGCCAGGGCCATCATCGCTTCGCCCATGGGCACGAACCGTGGCAGCAAACACGGATCGTGCCGCCCTTTGACCAGGATCTCCGTTGGCTCACCGCTGCGGTTGACGGTCCGCTGGGCCCGCGGGATGGAACTGGTGGGTTTGATCGCCACCCGGCACACGATCGGCATGCCCGAAGAGATTCCGCCCAGCATGCCGCCGTGCCGGTTCGTTTCAGTGCGAAAGCCGGGCACATAGATGTCGTTGTTGTCGCTGCCGCGCATCCCGGCGACCGCGAAACCGTTACCATACTCGAACCCCAACACCGCGGGCAATGAGAGCAGTGCCTTCCCCAGGTCGGCCTTCAGCTTGTCGAACACCGGTTCGCCAAGCCCCGGCGGCACACCGATCGCAGCCAATTCGCAGACACCACCAATCGAATCGCGGTCCTTGCGAACAGCATCGATGTAGTCGATCATCTCGGTTGCCTTCTCGGGCACCGGGCACCGGATCGGCGTCGCCTCGACCTGCTCCAGCGTTACAAGCGTGGCATCGGGAATCGTTGCGACAATCGGCCCAACCTGCGTGACATAACCGAGCACGCGAATACCGTCTCGTGCCAGGAGTTTCTTGGCGATCGCGCCTGCGGCCACACGGCAGACCGTTTCGCGGGCGCTACTGCGGCCACCACCGCGATAATCCCGAAAGCCAAACTTGGCATCAAAGGTGTAATCGGCATGACCTGGCCGATATTTGTCCTGGATATCGCCATAGTCGCCGCTGCGCTGATCCGAATTGCGAAACAGTAGGCCAATCGGTGTGCCATCGGTGCGACCTTCGAACACGCCCGACCAAATCTCCGGTGTGTCCGCTTCGTCGCGTTGCGTGGTGAGTTTGCTCTGGCCCGGGCGACGCCGCGCCAGATCGGGGAGAAGATCCTCGACCGTCAACTCAAGCCCGGCCGGGCATCCGTCGATAATACAAAGATATCCGGGGCCGTGGCTCACGCCGGCCGTGGTGATCCGAAACAGCTTCCCGTACGTGTTGCCTGCCATGCAGACAATTGTATGCCGCTGGCCGCCGTGGAGCTTCTCCGATGCGAATTGCGACAACATTGGGCTTGCTGTTCGCCTCGGGCGCGCTGGCAAGTCAAGACCCGGCACTGATCCCGACACCGGACCCGCGCTTCGGTGTTGCCGCCAAGATCAAGCAGTACCCGCAAGGCACGGCCAAGCAGGTGCTCAGGTCGGCCATCGATGCCTCCGACCGGGGAAACTTCGCGTACCTCCTGGCTCACTTGCTCGATCCGGCCTTCGTCGACGCACGGCTGATCGATCGAGCCAGGCAGTTCGAAGGTCAGTTGGAGGACGAACTGGCACGGTTACGCGATTACCAGTTGCGGAACAAGGACAAGTTCCCACCCGAGAATCGCTTGCCTACGAATCGCATCGAGCTCAACCGACTCGTGGTGGAGCGCAGCCGCGAACGGGCGTTCCAGCAACTCACCAAAGATGTTCAACAGAAGTTTCTCAACGATCCGCAATCGCTCAAGGAACTCAAAAAGATCCTCCGCGAGGGAACCTTTAGCGACGAACCGGATGGAAGTGCGAAAGCCACTCACCCGGAGATCCGGAATCGGGCCGTGTACTTCCGCAAAATCGACGAGCGCTGGTTCCTGGAGAATCGCCAGGACGAGCCACCCAAGAAAGACCCGGGTAAGTGAAGCTCCGTGAGGTGCTCACCAATTCCCTGGGTTCGCCCGGCTTTCTGCGAACCCACACGCGCAGGGCAATTATCGGCCACGCGGAAGATTATCCACTTCTCCACATTCGCGTTCTGGACAGAGCACGCGACACTAGGGTATTATGACCCGCCGACTGGAATCTCCACGCTGCCATCCGAGGTGCCATCGTGCCCGACGATCCCCCTCCATTTAAGCAGATCATGGAGTTGCTCCGCTCAGGCGATCAGCAAGCCGCCGAACTCATCTTTAATAAGTATTGCCGCCGGTTGATTGGGCTGGCCGCGTCGCGGCTTCCGGCACCCGTGCGAGCCAAGGAAGACGAGCAGGACGCGGTTCAAAGTGCTTTCAAGAGCTTCTTCAATCGGCAGAAGAACGGTACGCTCGAACCTGAAGACTGGGACGAACTCGGCACGTTGTTGACCTATCTGACGATGTGTAAGGTCGATCGCCGCATCCGGAAATACCTGGCCGAGAAGCGCGACATCCGCCGAGAATCGGCTGCCATGTCGGGCGATACAGAAAACGATACCGGCCCCAAGTGGGAAGCCGCCGCACTCGATCCAACAGCCGAGGAAAAGGCCGCCGCCGAAGAAACCCTGAACGAGCTACTCAAAAAGCTCAGCCCGCTCGATCAAGAGTTGGTCACACTCCGACTTCAGGGGTATCAAGTCAGCGAGATCGCCGAACGGATCGGCAAAGACGAGCGTACGGTGTATCGCGTGCTGTCGATCGTCCGCGATCATATCGCCAAGCTCCTGGGATTGCCCAAGAGCAGCACGTAATGCACCCACCGCTGGTCCATCGTGGGGACAACCACGCTAAACTGCCCGAAGTCATCTTCTGTAAGCCATCGCATTCGGAGCGGTATCCGGTATCGCCCCGCCTCCGCAAACTGGCATCTTC
>JBGTAO010000556.1:0-10947 GCA_041749835.1 Gemmata sp.
CGTTCTACCTCTGGTCGCCCTGGCGCTGCTCGGCGCTGGAGCACAAGATGTTCGATTCCCTAAGAACGCTTCCCAATGTGACACTGGAATCGGAAGCCGACGAATGGCGAATTCTGATGACCGAACCCAAAGCGTGGAAAGCCGCGGTCCAGAACCTCTCGCGGGTGCTCAAGGGCTGGCAAGAAGAAGCCTCGGATGTCGGCAAGGAAGAACGCCGGAGTTGGCGCTGGTTGATGGAAGCCGATGTGGATGGCTCGGGCTACGACATGCAAGGCGAGAAGGCGAGTTTCTGGGCGTACATTCGGCTGTCGATTGATCGCGGTGGGCCGGGGGAAGCGGAGAAGGGTGAAGACATCGACCTGAACGGTCTGGGTGTGCAGGTGCTCGGAAGCCGCGAGTGAGCGGCGACCGGAGCATCAACCGGAGCATCAATTGCCACACCGGAAAGACCGACTACAGCTTGGCAACCTTGGTATTCTCATCGATCGCGATGCTACTGAGTTCGCCGTTGGGCTTGGTGAAGCGAATCACGGGAATAACCAGATCGTCTTCCTTCACCCGCTCGGTGGTAATGCCTGTTTCCAGGTACGCGATCTCACGGAACACGCCGTCGGTGGTCGTGTCCCATTTGCGCGAGCCAACGCGGATACTTTGCGTGAGGCGAATCCGATCGCCCGGCTTCAGCGAACGGAGCAGGTCGATCGCCTCGGGAGCCAGTCGCCGTGTGGGCAAGGTAATCTTGTCGGGAGCACGACTCACGTTCCCTCCTCCGCGATCTGGGGGCGAGCTTCGCCGCGCACGAGCGCGATCCGCCCCGTGCGGGCCAACTCCAGAATGCCGTAGGGCCGCATCAGCTCGATGAATGCTTCGACTTTCCCTTCGGTGCCGCTGATCTCGATCAACACGTTCTTGTGCTGAATATCGACCACGCGACCTCGGAAGCTCTCGGCAAGCTGGAAGATTTCGGGCCGTTGCACCGGGGCACAACTCAGCTTGATCAGCATTAAATCGCGTTCGACAAAGTTCTCGCTGGAGATGTCGTCGACACGGACAACCGTGACAATCTTGTCGAGTTGCTTCCGCACCTGATCGAGGACATTATCGTCCCCATTGACCACGAATGTCATGCGGGACAGATCGTGGTGCTCGGTTTCACCGACAGCGAGGCTATCGATGTTGAATCCGCGTGAAGCGAGCATGCCCGAGATGTGCGCGAGCACACCGGGGCGGTTCTGCACCAAAGCCGAGAGCACGTGCCGCATCGAGGAAAGCCTTTCCGTATCCGTGGGTGGCAGCGGTAGGTTGGCGGGGGAATCTTATTTCCCGGGGGCCTGTGCTTCAACTGCCACCGCGACTTCCCCGCTCGGCGATCCGAACAGCCGCCGATTCAAGTGTTCATCGGCCGGCGCTCCCCGTGGCTGGCTCGCCCATTGTGGCACATCATCCTCAGTCGGGGTGCGCAGTACCAGGATCAACAGGGCCACGAGGGTGTAGGTGAAGATCGAAAGTGCGAGCAGGTTGACCTCGGCAGGAATGGAGCTATGGCGCAAATTCACCATCAGCGCAGCTTGCTCACCGCCCAGCGCGAGGAGCGCAAAGAAGTTCTCGGGAGCCCAAAGCACCAGGATGACCGGCCAAATGAGGACGCGCTCGATGCCTTCGGGCAAGCGTGCCCACACGAGCGCCACCGGCAGAACGAGTAGCACAAAGTAGTGCGTCCACGCGATCGGAGAGACGAGCACCATACCTACCAAAGCCGCGGCAAAAGCACGATCACGAGACTCCATCGTGCGGCTCAGCGCGGCCGTCACTGCGATTACTAGAGTTACTATTACCTGTGAAGCGAGTGCGAGCCACTTTCCGACCACGGGGTTCAGTACCAGGGGCACAATCTTTTCGTGGTCCTGAGGGTTGAAGATCCGCAAGCAGAAGCCGCTCAGCGAGACGTTGCGCCAGGAACTGCGATAGTTCTGCAAGCTCGGAACGACTTCCCGCATATAGGTGCGGAATTCACCGGCTCCAAGTACGGCCAACGCAATACCATTGACCGCAGCGAAGGCGAGCACGCCCGTGAACAGAGCCTGCCAGCGCCGCCCGAACAGGAAGTACACGAAGATGAAACCGGGGTAGAGCTTCAATCCCGTTGCAATTCCGGCAGCAACCCCGGCCCAACCGGGCTTACCACGGCGATCGGCAACCCAGGCAAGCGTCAGCAGGAAAAGAATCGGGAAGTTCAACTGACCCTGCGCCAGGTGGATGGTAATGGGACGGCACAGGAGCAATAGCGTCACAGCGGGGAAGATCGACCAGATTGCTAGCGGTACCTTCAGTTCCCGGAGGATGAGCCACACGCTGAGCAGGAACAACGGAAACGTAAGCAGGTTCCAATCGAGTTGAGCATTGCGATAGCTGAATTTGCCGAGTGGTAGCGTGAGGGCAACCGCGGCGGGTGGGTGTGCGTTCCAAGGGAGCATCTCTTCGGCGACTTCGGGCGATTGGCCCGTGTGTCGCTGGAGAGCGGCCGTTTGATCCGCGTAAACGGGGGTTCCACTCCAGTAGTTCTTGGCAGAGAGCCATTCCTGGGAGAAGTCGAAGAATCTGTTGGTCGGTGGTCGGAAATGATCCAGGAATTGCGGACCCAGCCAGGCACAGACCGCTACGGAGGCGGCCATCCAGTAGATGACCCGGAGCGGGTTCCAGCGTGCCGGTTCCGGAACACCCATTCTGTGAACTCCACGCGAGGAACGATCTGTCGCAGGATAGTACACTCCGCGTGGAGCCACGACCACTTTGTCATCACTCGCGGTGCTGCGTAATCACCCGTACACCCTTTTTGTTCGAGGTGATGATATCGGGTAGCTTGTCCCCGTTGATATCCGCGATCTCGAATTGTGTGCCGATTCCGGAATCGTCGTCGATCAGCATCGGGAAGAAGCTCGTGACGTTATCCTTGTTCTTGGTGGCCTTGAAGTAATAGACCGGCGCGTTCCAACTCGAACCGGGCTCGGAGCGGCCGTGGCTCCACCATCGCTTGCCGGTCACGAGATCCTTGACCCCATCGCCGTCGATATCCACAAAGTGGGCCGCGTGGGATTCCGAGAGAAGCATCCCGAACAGCGTGAGGGTGTTCCAGGTGGGTTGCTTGGTCTTGGCGTCTTGCCCCTGGCGATGGCACCAGATCCCGAACTGGTGTGCCGAGGTGCTCAGGATGTCTTTGCGGCCATCGCCGTCCATATCGAAGGCAAACATATCGGCGCAGGATGCTCCGAACGGGGCTGCATGGAAGACCCACGGTGTTTGGCCGTCCGGCTTCTCGGGTTGCTCCCACCAGCCACCGGTGCAGATGACATCGTTGCGACCATCACTGTTCACGTCGCCAATACCCAGGCCATGACTGAAGCGGTTGGTTCCGGGGATCGCCGGTTTGCCGGCTTCGGTGGGTCCGCTGACCGGATGCATGATCCACTTGGCGGAGGGGTCATTGGGGTCCGGGGTGAAGTACGCCATCTGCCCTTCGTTGCCGTCCGGTTTCTTCCCTTCGGGCTGGAAGCCCATGAGTAGGACGCGCTTGCCGGTGCCCAGCAGATCGCCGTAGATCGGGGTTTCGTTGCACGCGGAGTGCCAGATGGTGTGCTTCTTCCAGTGAAGTTGCTTCCCACTTTCGTCGGTCGCTTTCCCCTTGGGGTTCTCCATCCAGTAGCACGGAGCACCGGGGAAGTCCACGACGATCAAATCGGGATAGCTATCGTTGTTCAGGTCTTCGGCCCAGCAGGCGAAGACGCGGCTGTAATTCCCAAGGCCATCCTTGTGGTCCATGAACGGTTGCAGTTCGTGCGGTGTCCAGTCGGGAGCTTCGTACCAATACTCCCCATTCAGCACGTCAATCTTGCCGTCCTTGTTCACATCGGCCACGGCCACACCTTCGGACCGGAACTTGCGATCCAAGATCGTCTTCTTCCAGGTGATCTTGGGCGCAGTGGGTTTCTCTTCCGATGCCGTGGCCGGGGTGGAGGCACCCGAGGGCAAGCCGAGCCCCAGTGCCAGGAGTGGGAGAAACGGGAGGAGACGAAGCATGAGAGAGGCTCCTGTGTGGAGTGAGTGACTGAATTATGTGGTGGGCCACGGTTGTTGTACAGAGCCAACATCGCAGCCGCTCCATTACCGAATCACTTTGCGACTGAACGCCACGATGAACAGGCCGAACAGCAGCGTACCCAGGATGCTTTCCACCATCACCGGTACGTTCATCCAGCCCTTGGCGAGCTCACGAATGCCACCCATACCCGAGGTGAACACCGAGACACTGGTGATCAGCCCAATCATGATGCGGTTCGAGGCTGCCGTGAGTTCGTCGTTCGGGAACGGCTTCTTTTCGGCATAGAATTGCTCGATACCCACACCATAGAGCACGGCGAATCCCAGAATGATGATGATCGCCATGCCGACAGCCCGCACGGGGTTGGTGCCGTAACCGCAGCCCAGATCGAGAAAGAGCCAGTTGCAGAAGCGGCGGACCTTGGTCCACGGCCGCGCCCAGGTTGCCGGAACCGCAAGCCGTTGGTTCACCTTGAAGCGATAGAACGCCCAGTCTTCCGCCTCAAATCGGTGTTGCCCCTGGTAGCACTTCTTGAGCAGGCCGTACTCTTGCATCGCCTGTTCATGCCGCCCGGCTTGTTCGCTGGCCAGTCGCCCTTCGATCTGGTCCGGTCGAATCAGCAATCGCTCCGTCACGGCATTGGCGACTACGAATTGCATTTGCGGGCCTTCCTCGATTCCCTCCAGGTACACGAAGTCGTGCAGCTTGGCCTTTGAGAGATCAAGCAACTTCTCGAAGCGGCAACCATCGGCTTGCAGTTTCTTGTGAAGCGTGGCTCCGCGCAACAAGAAGTCGCCATGGAAGGTGCAGTTGGTGAAGATCAACCCTTGATCGACCTGCATGCTGCGGAAATCGGCATCCGCTCCGAACACGCATTTCTTGAACTCGCCCCAGCAAAGCAAGCGTGCTTCCCACCAGCTAATCTTCTGTTGGAACGCACACTTCTCCAGGATCAACTTGCCGCGGAACTCGGCACTGGACAAGAAGGTTTGCCCCTTGACCGTCAATTGGTACAGCGTCGCCCGGCTCAGCGTGCTGCGGTTCAGCCCAAAGTTCCCTTCCACGGTGACAGGCCGCGAGATCATCAGCCGATCGACATTGCAGCCGACGAGTGTGAGCTCTTTGTGGAACACCGCCGCGCCGAATTCCGGCTGAATCAGGGTGCAGTTCTTGAACACAACGGGGTAGGTGAATTCGCCCCGGAGCTTGAGACGGCGAACGCGCACGCCCTCGATCGGCTTCCCTTCGGCGAGCCGTGCAAGCACATCCTGTGGCGACATCTCCGGGCGTGCTTCCGCAGGGCCACTCGGATGCGAATCCGGTGCTTCGGCCTGCTTCTCGTGTTCGTTGGACATGGAATGGTCTCTTGGTGAAGTGTACGCCAAGTGTGCCGGGTCAACCCAGGCGTTCTGTCGGGGACGGGAGTTCCGCGGTGGCCTGGGGAAAGTTCGTGGCTGCTTCTTCGATCAGTTCGTGGTACCGGCCCGCATAGCGTGTTGCGAAGTGGATCAGGATCAGGTTTTCCACCTTGGCCAGCTTGGCCAACTCCCCCGCTTGTGGTGCCAACATGTGCCGGTACTGGGCCGCCTGCTTGGCCTGAGCGCTGGCGTAGAAGCTATCGCAATACAGCCGCCAGGCCCCGCGTGCGAGCTTCACCAGTTCGCGCCGCACCGACTCCGACCAGAACGTATCGGTGACGTAAGCCACCCGGGCACCGTTAGACCGCATAAAGTAGTTGCTCACCAGCGAGTCGAGCGCGAAGGAACCCCCGTTGATTTCCAGCCGGGTGGCCGGATCGGTGTTGCTGCGGAGCAGTTGTTGCACCTGACCCACCCAGGCTCCGGGCTTGAGCATGCCGTTACGCAGCTTTTGCGGGTCCGGATGGTAGCCCGATTTCTCCGCGAGCGCAAAGGCCAGGCAGGGAACGGTATGGTCCACGTGGACCGCCTCGACCCGCAGTTCCGCATTCTCGTAGCAGACTGGCCCGAGCCAATCGTTCTCGATCACCTGCGGCTCCGGAAACCGTTTGGTACATTCGAGCAACGCCGTTCGCGCCTTCCCGGCAAGCAGTTCGGTCACCTGCACCACGATCTTCTGGAACGGGAAGAACGGGTATTCGTACGCCGTGATGCGATCATACACCTTTCGAATCGTGTTCACCGGACCAAACACATGGAGCACCTTGTCGCGATCCATGTTCGCGCGAATGATGCGGTCCAGCCCGATAAAGTGATCGACATGGTGATGCGTGATGAACACCGCTTCCAGGTCGCCCAGCTGTGCCATGCTGAGTGCGCAGTTTTCGCCGCCATCGAAGAGAATCGCGTTGTCCTGGCCCGGATAATCGAGATACAGAACCGGGTCGCCGGTGGAACCATTGACCAGTTGAACGGTAGAAAAGGCTCGCGCGGCCATCGGATCTCCCGGATGTGATTCAGTTCTCCCCCTCAGCTCGGGCTTGACCGCTCACGCCTATTTCGGTTGTATTGCTCGCCTCGTGTTCCGACTGTGGGTGGGGACTGATTGATGATGCGCACGTTCACCATTCTGGCCAGTGTTCTGAGTCTGGGCTCAACGGCACTGGCGCAGCCGGTCACCTTGGCCGAAGCGGTCGCTCCGGGCAACCTGACCAAGTGTACCCTGGAACTGGAACTCAAGGGCGAATTGGTCGTGATTGCCGAGAAGGGCAAAGAGACGTTGCCGCTGCAAGCGAAAGCGCGGCACCTGTTCACCGAGCGGGTGCTGGAAGTCGCCGAAGGGTTACCGAGCAGCACCGCTCGCTATTACAGTCAGGCGGTTGCATCGGCCGTTGTTGTGGTCGAGAAACACGATCGCACCCTCCCGGATGATCGCCGGCTCGTGATCGCCCGCCGCAACTCCGATGGGCTCTTCTGCTTCTCCCCCGCGGGCACGCTGACCCAGGACACGCTCGACCTGATCACCGAGCATTTCAATCCGCAGTGCTTGCCGGGGCTGCTTCCGGGCAAAGCCGTGGCGATCGGCGATACCTGGCCAATCAACGACACCACAGCGCAGGTCGCGTGCCTGTTCGATGCGCTCGTGAAGGCCCAGCTCACCGGCAAACTCACGGAACTTCAAGAAGACATCGCCACCTTCACCATCGAGGGCACCGCGGAAGGGCTGGAAAACGGTGCCAAGGTGCAACTGGTGGTCAATGCCAAGGGTACGTTCAACACCAAGACAGGCTTGATCGCCTCACTGGTCTGGAAACAGAAAGATCAGCGGGAACAGGGACCGGTGAACCCGGCTTCGCAAGTCGATGTCATGGTCACGCTCAAGCGGGAGCCCGTTGCCGAGCGGCCCAAGGAACTCAATAACGACCAACTTGATGCCCAGCCCGGTGCGGAAGTTCCGGCGAAGCTCGCGGCACTCGTGCATACCGATCCCAAAGGGCGGTACCAGATGCAGTACGCCCGGGAATGGTACATGACCGGGCAAACCGATTCGCACCTCGTTCTGCGGTTCCTCGACAAAGGCGATTTCCTCGCTCAGGCCACCGTGACCGCGTGGGCCAAGGTGCCACCCGGGCAGCATACCTCCATCGAGGACTTCAAAAAGGCTGTGAACAGTGCGCCAGGCTGGACGCCCACGAAAGTGCTGACCGAAGGAGAGCTTCCCACCGTGGCAGGCCGCTGGTGCTACCGCCTGGCCGTCGAGGGGAAGATGGACGAGTTGCCCGTGGTGCAGACGTTCTACCTGCTGGCGGGTCCGCAGGGCGATCAGGTAGCAGTGACCATCGCCATGACGCCGGAGAAGGTGAAGGCGTTCCGGGATCGTGATGCGGCACTGATTGATGGCCTGCAACTTGGGAAGAAGTAAACGATCCCGTTTGCTGGGCCCGCGTTCGACTCGATAGCACGAGAGCGAAGAGCGGGCCGGAGGTCCGCGGTCCCGGGAGAAGACACGCGCCCGCCCCGGTTGCTTCCCTGGGCCCGCGGTCGTCCCGACCGCAGTAATGCGAAGAGTGAAGAGCGGACCAGCGGTCCGCGGTCCCAGGGGAAGATCGCTCTAGCCCGTTTCCTGGGACCGCGGTCGTCCCGACCGCTCTGCTGCACTGCTACTTGTTGGTGCTTACGCAGCCCGCGTCCAAATTCCCCGACAGCAATAGGGCTACTTCTTGGTGGGTCGGTCGATCGTTTGGAGAGGGAAGTTCGCGCTCGGCTGGTGCTGGTTACTCATAATGCGTTCCAGCAGTGCCACCACATCGGGGTGCTGTTTGGCCACGTCCGACTTCTCCGCCTCGTCCGTTTCCAGATCGTAGAGTTCCGTTTTCAGCACACCTTTACCGAGGTTCTGCCGCACGGCTTTCCAGTTCTCGACACGCACGGCTTGTTGGCCACCATAGCCTGGGAACTCCCAGTACAGCACGGTATGCACCGGTTGCTCGCGAGCCTGGAAGAGTGCGGGTAACAGTGAGACACCGTCGATACCTTTGGGAACTCGGACATCGGCCACCTCGCACAGCGTTGGCAGGATATCCGGGAAGTAATACGGTGTGGTGCAAGTGCTCTTAGCGGGAATCTTGCCGGGCCAATAGGCGACGAGGGGAGCCCGGAGCCCGCCCTCGTAAACACTCCCCTTGAGGCCCCGGAGGTTGCCACTGGACTGAAAGAAGGTGGAATCGGCACCGCCGACGTTGTGCGTGGGGCCGTTGTCGCTGGTGAACAGCACCAGGGTGTCCTGCGTCAGGTTCAGTTCGTCCAGCTTGGCCATGATCCGCCCGACTGTGCGATCCATCCGAGTCACCATGGCAGCGTAGCCCGCGTGCGGTGCTGGGTGAACGCGGTAACCTTTCTTGCCGTCGTACGCGGGGTCTTCGCCCAGTTTCCCCTTGTACTCGGCCAGCGAATCTTCGGGCACTTGCACGGCCACATGCGGCACCGTGAAGGGCAAGTACAGGAAGAACGGCTTCGATTGGTTCTGCTGAATGAACGCCAGTGCTTCGGTCTCGAAGAGGTCTTGGGTGTACTGTTTGCCCGTGAGCCCGTCGTTGTCGGGCAGTTCGATGCGCTTGTCGTTGCGGTAGATGTAGGTGGGGTAGTGCGTGTGGGCGTGGCGCTGGCAATTGTACCCGTAGAAAGTATCGAACCCGTGCTTCAGCGGGCTCCCCGTCGTATCCCACATCCCGAGGCCCCATTTGCCCA
Organism: Gemmata sp.; assembly: GCA_041749835.1. Classification (GTDB taxonomy): domain Bacteria; phylum Planctomycetota; class Planctomycetia; order Gemmatales; family Gemmataceae; genus Gemmata. The sequence goes on from JBGTAO010000556.1 coordinate 9,262, forward strand.
TCGCACCGGTCACGTAGCCCTTTTGCTTCAGCAACGTGGCGATGGTGAGATCGTTGGCCCCGATGGGGAACTGCCCTTCCGGCTTGGCCTCGCGATTATCGCGGATGCTGGCGTGCCCGGCGTGCCGGCCCGTGAGGAGTGTGCACCGCGACGGAGCGCACACCGGGCTGCCCGCGTAAAACTGCGTGAATTTCATGCCACCTTTGGCAAGACGATCGATTTTCGGCGTGCGGATCTGCTTTTGCCCGTAGCAGCCGAGTTCGAAGCAGCCGAGATCGTCGGCCATGATCAAGACGATGTTCGGGGCACGATCGGCTCCCGAGACAGGTGCGAGAATTGCAACGACAGCGAAACAAGTGGCAACGTAGCGGAACATGGGAGTCCTCCAGAACAATCCGATGTTCGCCAGTTTCGGTGGAATGGTGCGAAGTGGCAATGAAAATGGTGATCGCGCCGGAAGCGGGGTTCAGTCCACCACGGCGCGATCCCGGTCGAAATTCGCAATCACAGCAACGTGCGGTCGCCCCCGCGGTTCGCGCTATCATCGCTGATCCGGGCGAAGATCCAGGCCACGAACATCAGGAACGCCACAATGCCGATGATGATGAGCGCGCCCGTCTCGGGGCTCCCCGCGGGTACGTGCTCGACGGGTGCAGTCGTATCACTCGTGCTCTTATTCGTGGCCGTGGCAAACACGGCCGGTTGCCAGAGCACGAGCAGCAGCATGGCCAACAGTTCGAAAACGCGATTCTTCATGGTGAGCATCGGACGCCCTCCCCGGGTAGGTCAGACCGGGAACTCTGTCCGTCGTGACACTTCCCTGTACAGTATTGTTCGCGCACCAGGCCGAGTAATCGCGTGAAAAGCGCCGCCAGCGAGCGGATTTCGGCGAATCGCGATGGATCTGCCGTTCCGCTCGTGGGTTGCAACGCTTTTAGGAACTCCGTTTTGCGGCCTCGATAAGCTCACGACAGTGGCCGTCTAAATCACGGTTGTTCAATTCTTTGGCCTTCTCCAGGCCCTTTTCGGCAAAGTAGAGCGCTTTGTCGCTGCTCTTGAGACGGAGCATCTCCTCGGCGGCGGTGGTGTAGAACCGGCCTTCATCGGGTTGCATCGCAATGACGGCATCGAAGGCCTCAACGGCTTTCTCAATGTCTTTCATTTTGACGAACAGTTGAGCCTTCTTGAGCCCGTAGGCCATGGCCTGGCCGCCGCCGTTGTGCTCGGCATCGTACTTCTCGCCCGATTCCACCAGTTCGATTGCTCGCGGCAACTCGCCCATGGCCGAAGCACCCGTGATGGCGGCGGCGTAGAGCGGGTAACGGTCCGGCTTGGCCAGGTCGAACGGCTTCATGACTCCGGCTTGAGCAAAGGCCACGGCGAGTTCGCGGGCGTCCAGCTTGAGCGCTGCACGCATGGCTTGTTCCAGTTCGTCCACGGAAAGCGCGGCGACATCCAGCGTCGAGAGTTCGCCGGCATTCAGGGTGCTGAAGTCGCGGCGGGCCGGTTTTGCATCCGGGCGAGTCGCGGGTGTTGCGGTGCTGGCTGGCTCCGGTGTCGCGGCTACTGGAGGCGGGGCAACGGGATCGGGCGGAACGTTCACCTGTGGGGGGGCTGCAGAAATGTACTCCAGCCCCAGCTTGTGCCGCAGAATGTCGAAATCATAGGTTTCGATCGGCACCAGTT
>JBGTAO010000557.1:0-2855 GCA_041749835.1 Gemmata sp.
TTGCAAGCCAAACCCAAACTCGATTTGAACGCACCTGCAGTGATCGAGAATCGTGAGTTGGCCATTGGTGCCCCGCGCTTCGATCCCCGCGACCCGGCTAATCCTAAAGTCTTCGTGGAGGCCTACCCCTTCCCGATTACACCAGCAGACCTCAAGCGTGGCGAGGAACGCTACTCGGTCTACTGTGCGGTCTGCCACGGTCCACTGGGCAACGGCCAAGGAAAGATCTGGGAGCGGGGCTATCTGACGCCGACATCGTTTCACACGAATAAGGTTGGCCCAAGCGAGATTGATGTTCGGAACCCCAGCGATATTCCCCTTGGCTATTCCCGTGGTTACGCGATCTGGGGCATCAAGATCCCCTTGCGGGAAGTACCCGTGGGTTATCTCTACGAAGTGATTACCAAGGGGTATGGTGGCATGCCCAGTTATTCCGCTCAAATACCACCGGCGGACCGGTGGCGAATCATTGCCTATGTTCGACTTCTCCAATTCAGCCAGCATGCCGATGCCGCCAACCTCCCACCCGAGGTGCGTGCGAAGATCGATGCGGGGGGAGGAAAGCCGTGAGTACTGACCCCGCTGCTGCGACAAACTCCGCGAATGGCTCCGATCAGCCGAACTGGGCTGGTTATAGCCGCACCGCTGCCACCGCTGCTATCGTTGGAATCGCGCTTTACGTCATCGCGGGATTTGCGAACCTCTCGGCTGCCGAGCCTGGTGCTGCGTCCGAGATGGCCAAAACACGGTTCCTCTCGACCTATCTCACGAGCTTCACCTTCTGGCTCTGCTTGCCAGTCGGTGCGATGGCCTTGCTCTGCATTGGCTACCTGACCAAAACGTCGTGGGCCCTGCTCCTTCGCCGACCGCTCGAAGCAGCAACCAGAACACTGCCCTTGCTTGCGCTGTTCTGGTTGCCGCTCGCAATCCTGGTCGCATCAGGAGGCCCCAATCCGTACTGGTGGACGCACCCCGAGGACACCCCGGTGCCCCCAACAAGCGCCAACCCAGGTGCCAACGTTTCACCAGATGACAAACGGAAGTTGGCCGAAGCTTACAGCGAATACATGATTGCTCGCGCGGTGGAGCACGAGCGTGAAGCACGGCGCGAAGGAACTCTCAATTTCCTTTCACCGCGTTCATTCATCGTTGTTGGGATCACCCTGTTTGCCATCTGGGGTCTGATGATTCTGATCCTTAATCGTTGGGGATCCCGAACGGACGATGATCCCGCCAAGGTAGACGCAAACTTGACACGCTTGAACAAGTTTGCCGGTCCGGGATTGATCATCTACGCACTCACGATCACGGTAGCAGCCACACAATGGGTGATGTCGATCGAGCCGAGTTGGGCGTCCACCATGTTCCCCGTGATCTTCGCGGTGAACCAGTTTCTCGTCTGCTTTGCGTTCTGCCTGGCGTTCTTCCTCACACTTGTGAGCAAACCGCCATTTGTGGGGCTGATGCGACCGAAGTTCCAGCTTGATATGGGTACGTTGTTGCTGGCCTTTACCATGTTCTGGGCCTACACCTCGTTCTCCCAGTTCATGCTGATTTGGATTGGGAACCTCCCCGAGGAGATCCCCTTCTACCTGCGGCGATCGGCTGGTGGGTGGTGGTATATTTCGGCTGCATTGATCGCGTTCCACTTTGCGTTGCCATTCATGTTGTTACTCTTCCGGGACATCAAGTTGCACCCGGCACGCCTCCGGATGGTTGCGATCTACTTGCTTGTGATCTGTGCAATTGATGTTGTCTGGTGGATCGAACCGACCTTCCTGCACACGGGTAGCTTCCCCTTCTGGCTCATGAACATCGGGGCCATCTTGGGCATGGGTGGCGTGTGGGGCTTATACTTCGTCTGGCAGTTGAAGCAGTACCCGATTCTGCCCATGAACGAGACTTATTTGCTTCCGGAGGGGCACCACCATGAGCACCACTAATCCTCCAGGCACGGGTGGCATTCCCGATCCGATTCCGGCCGGCGTTGGGGCCGATCCTGCGTCGATCGCGCGCGGCCATGAGACCGACGATTACGACAGCAAAAGCGTCCTGAGCGTTCCCTTGTTAGTCGTTGTCTTCTTTATTGCAGCGTTTGCGACTGTCTCAGCCGTGTTCTGGATGATCGCCTATCCGGAACCGGAACCAGGAGAGCATCCACTTGCGACCGAGCGGAATCTGGTCCACATGAATGAACGGATGGGACGCATTACACGCGGTGGTGAAGTCGATCAACCACGACTGGAAGATCTCAAACTCCGAACGGGTGATGCCCGCGTGATGACACAGCCGGAGATGCCCACCGGGAATTCGCCCTGGGTACACCCAGAAGACATTCGGCCAAGCCCCACAGTCACACCAACGCTCTTTGAAACCCGATGGGCTGACCCCAATAAAACCTACGCACGGGTATCACTTGGGCTATTAATGGACCTGAACAACGAGGCACTCGGGAAGTTGTTTCCGGTCCAGGCCGCCCAATCACGACCGTTGGATTCGCCCAACCGACCGACTGCTGCAAATGCAGGTCGCGGTGGCGGACCTTCGGTCGCTGCACCACCCAAGCTGCCCGAACCCGAAGCACCGAAGGTGGAGGGCAAGAAGTAATGACGAAGTATTCTCAATCAGCCATTGTCTGTTGTCTTGCAGCACTCGTCTCCTTCAGTGGCAGTGTTGAAGCTGGCGATGGTCTGGCACCAGCAGCCAACGTTTCTCGTGCACGGCCAGAAGCCGGAATCGATGAGCAGATCGGGGTACAAATCCCCCTGGACACTCCATTCCGGGATGAGAACGATCAAGCGGTCACTCTTCGCGAGTGCATGAACGGTAAGCCCACAATTTTGGTACCGATGTAT
>JBGTAO010000558.1:0-4204 GCA_041749835.1 Gemmata sp.
GGTTTCTTCGATCATCTTCGAGGTCGGCTTTCCGGCCCCGTGGCCGGCTTTGGTCTCGATGCGGGCCAGCACCGGGTTCGGCCCCTTGTGGCACTCCTGCAGCCGGGCGGTGAACTTGAAGCTGTGGCCGGGCACGACGCGATCGTCGGTGTCGGCGGTGGTGACCAGTGTCGGCGGATAAGAGCGCTCGCCGTTCTTCAGCAGTACATGGTATGGGCTGAACTTGTAGAGCGCTTCAAACTCCTTGGGGTTGTCGCTCGAACCGTAATCGTCCACCCAGAAGCGGCCGGCGGTGAACTTCTGGAAGCGGAGCATGTCCATCACGCCCACGGCCGGTAGCGCTGCACCGAATAGGTCGGGCCGCTGTGTCATCACGGCACCCACGAGCAAGCCGCCATTGCTGCCACCCTGAATGGCGAGCTTGCCGGGGCTCGTGTACTTCTCGTTGATGAGGAACTCGGCAGCCGCGATGAAATCGTCGAACACGTTTTGCTTTTGGAGCTTGGTTCCGGCGCGGTGCCACGTATCGCCGTATTCCCCGCCGCCACGCAGGTTCACCACGGCGAGCACGCCGCCCATTTCCATCCATTGCAACCGCGAGACCGAGAAGGCCGGCATTACCGAGATGTTGAACCCGCCGTAGCCGTACAGCAGCGTGGGGTTATTGCCATCGAGCTTGAGGCCCTTTTTGTGAGCGATAAACATGGGCACCTTGGTGCCATCTTTGCTGTTGAAGAAAACCTGTTTCACCTCGTACTGGCTCGGATCGAACTTCACCTTGGCTTGCCGGAGCAGCTTGCTCTCTCCGGTCGCAATGTTGTAGCTGTAGACGCTGGGCGGTGTGGCAAAGCTCGCGAATGTGTAGAACGTCTCGGTGTCGGTGCGCTTGCCGCCGAAGCCCGTGGCGGTGCCGATCCCCGGGAGATCCACATTCCGGACGAACTTGCCTTCGAGGTCGTAGATCTTCACCACCGTCTTGGCGTCTTGTAAGTAACGGCTAATCAACTGATTGCCGATCAGGCTCACGCCGTCCAGCTTCTCCTTCGCTTCGGGTACGATCGTCTTCCAGTCCTTCTTTTCCGGCTTGCGGGTGTCGATGGCGATCACCTGGTTCTTTGGCGCGTTGTAATCGGTGAGGAAGTAGAAGACGGGGCCATCGTTGCCGAGGAACGAATACTTGTTGGCGTGATCCGCAACCAGTTCCACCGGCTTCGCCGACGGTTCGAGCAGGTCCTTGTACACGATGCGGGCCTTGCCGCTGGTGGTGCCGTCGCCCACCGAGATGATCAGATAACGGCCATCCTCGCTCACTTCGCCACCGATGTTCCACTTGGGTTGATCGAGGCGCTCGTACACGAGCACGTCTTCGCTTTGTGGTGTCCCCATGCGGTGGTAGTAAAGCTTCTGGTTGACGTTCAAACTCTGGAAGGTGTCGTCTTTCTTGGGTTCGGGGAAGCGGCTGTAGTAGAAGCCTTTCCCATCGGGCGTCCAGCTGGCGCTACTGAACTTTACCCAACGCAGTTCGTCGGCCAGCGGCTTGCCAGCTGCGACATCGAACACACGCCACACATTCCAGTCGCTGCCAGCTTCGGCCACACCGTAGGCGACGTACTTGGCATCGTCGCTGATGGCGAGGCCAGCGAGAGCCACGGTGCCGTCCTTGCTCCAGGTATTCGGGTCCATCAGTAGCTTGGGCTCGCCGGTGAGCGAATCCTGAACGAACACCACACTTTGGTTCTGCAAGCCGTTATTCTTGGAGAAGAAATAGCGGCCGCCGACCTTGTTGGGTGCCGAGATCTTCTCGTAGTTCCACAGATCGGTGATGCGTTGTTTGATCGCGGCTCGCTCGGGGATCGCCTCCAGGAACCCGAACGAGACCTTGTTTTGCGCTTCGACCCAGTCGGCCACTTCCTTCGATTTGCGCACATCGTCTTCAAGCCAACGGTACGGGTCCGCGACCTTGGTCCCGTGGTAGTCGTCGGTCACATCGCCCTTCTTGGTATCGGGGTACTTCAACCGTGCCTCCTGCGCCACACCACCGAACGTTGCCAGGGCAACCAGTGCCAAGGCGGTTGCCCATCGAGTTGGGAACATCATTCATCTCCTGGGGGAAACGGCAACTGTGCCGATTGCAGACTCACTGCCATACGCGAAGGAGTTCTTCGGGGTTCGAGAGATCCGTCAGGAGGAAGTCGGGCTGGTGTGCCGCTAACTCCTCATGGCGGTGCCATCCTGTGGTGACCGCAACCGCGTGCGCACCGACCGCCCGGGCACACTGGACATCGAGTGGCGTATCGCCAATCACCCAGACCTCGCGGGGATCGACCCCCCGGCCCAGGTGCTTTTGCACCTCGGTGATCGCTAACCGGGCCACATCGTCGCGTTCGTAGTGTTCGTCGCCAAATCCGCCGCAGGTGAAGAAATCCCAGAGGGCGAAGTGACTCAGTTTGTGATTCGCACCCCGGCGGACGTTCCCGGTGAGCAAGCCGAGCACCACGCCGGGCTGGCCGAGAAGTTGCTTCAGGAGCGGCTCGATCCCCGGGCAGACGGTCCCGCCATGGGTTTCCAGGCACTTGGGCAAGTTCGCCAGATACGAATCGCGCAAGCGGTCCTGGTTTTCCAGGGAATGCTCGATTTGGTGAACCTGAAGCAACTCACGCGCGATGGCTCGATCGGTGCGACCCGCATACGACACGGTATCGCGGACCTCGGTGATCCCGAACGCATTTCGCAGCCCGGCTTCCATCGCGGCCTTACCGGCACCACCGGTTCGGACCAGCGTTCCATCGATGTCGAAGAGAAGGATTGGCATGGGGTTGTTATACTAACTCCGTTCCAGGAGCCCTCCCATGCGGATGCTGGCATTCGGTGATCTCCATGGCTGTCTTGAGCCGTTCGACGCGCTCTTGGCCTGGGTGGCACCGACACCGGACGATCTCGTCATCACGCTCGGCGATTACGTGGACCGTGGCCCGGATTCGCGCGGGGTACTCGATCGTTTACTGCAACTGAACCAGCACCTGAACCTGACGTGTCTTCGGGGTAATCACGAACAGATCATGGTCGAGGCGTATCGCGGTGGGCGTGCGGAAAAGAAGATGTGGCTCGGCATCGGGGGCGTGCAAACGCTCGGCTCCTATGGCCCCGATCCCACGCGAGTCGGATTGCTCGAAGACATTCCCAAAGAGCACTGGGACTTCCTGGGTCACCAGTTGGTCGATTCTTTCGAGACGGAGCGGTTCATCTTCGTTCATGCCACGGTGCAATGCGATCGGCCGCTTGCGGAGCAAACGTGCGATGCGCTGTTATGGGAGTTCCTTCCCGATCAGATGCAGCATCAGTCGGGCAAACTCGTGGTGTGTGGGCACTCGTCGCAGCGGTCGGGTTTGCCGAAGGTGATTCCCGGCGCGGTCTGCATCGATACGCAAGTCTATGCGAGTGGCTGGTTGACGTGTCTGGATGTCGATTCGGGTCGCTTCTGGCAAGCGGATATGCTGGGTCGCCAGCGCGAAGGCTCGCTTCAGTACCTCGTGTGACGACCTGGTGTGTGTGAGTGGTGGGAGAACCCACCGGAGGGCGGTTGCCCTCCGGCGTTCCGGGTTCCCGGGGTGACTGTCAGACGCCGATCAGCTCCTGCTCATCGGCAAACTTCTCGGCCAGCGACGGGTCGATTTCCTGCAACTCGTCCTTGAGTCGCTGCCGAGCCACGTGCAGCCGCCGCTTGATGGTTCCGGTTGGAACCTCGAACTCGCGAGCCATCTGCTTGAGGCTCCGACCCCGGATATAGAACGCTTCCAGGGTTGCGCGATCGAGCGGCTTCAGCTCGGCCAGGCCGGCTTTCAACTGTTCGACCGCCTCACCCACGGCGAGGTTCTCTTCGGGGCCGCGGCCGTTGCTTGCAACCGCGTCCAGCAACGCCGGATCGTGACCCAACAGCGGGCTCTTGCGAGTCAGCCGGTTGATCGCCATCCGGGCGGTGATGCGCCGCAACCAACCCGCGAAGCAACGGGGATCGCGCAGTTGCGGCAGCTTCCGCATGGCGTGGACGAAGACGTCCTGCGCCAGTTCCTGGGCTTCGAGCGGGTTGCGGACCCGGCTCATCGCCATGGCGTAAACACTATTCTGAAACCGCAAAACCAGCTCGCCATAGGCTTCCCGGTCTCCGGTCTTGGCGCTCTCGACGAGTACCGTGATCTCGTTCCAG
>JBGTAO010000559.1:0-6175 GCA_041749835.1 Gemmata sp.
GCGGGAAGTAGCCGACGGGTACGCCCGCAAGCCGGGGCACCGCACCGTACGCCGTCACCAATTGTTCATCACCGTAGAGCGTCTGACCCGTCAGGAGATCGCGATACGGAATCCCAAAGGCATTGCGGAGCATCACTTCACGTTGGCTCAGCGTCACCCGGTTGGAATCGATTCGCAATCCGGGGTCCGACGGGAGTTTACTGGCGTTAAAAGAGGCATCGAGCGCTTCCCAGTTTTCGGGATCCAGCCGACGAACTTCGCCACCACTGATGTGAATCGGGTCCGGAGCCTGTGCTGGGGCAAATTCCAGATTCGCTGATAGTGCAACGGCGCGTTCCCGTTCAACATCGTAGTAAACCTGAGCGGCGCGGAGCGTCTGCGGTGGGCCTTTGCCCGACTGCGTTCGTACGACCACATTCCCCGCCAGATAAACCTCGACTTCGGTCTTTCCCGTGCCGGGTGTTTTGAAGCCTGTGGCGATATTATCCATGGCTAGACCGCGGACCCACACCACAGCGTCGTCGGTGGCGAATTCGATTTCGTCGGTCCCGCTCTCACCAGTCACGTTAACAATCACGCCACCGGTGAAGACAAATCGCCGCGTGCCATCCGGGAGTAAGTCGGTACTGAAGTTGTTGGGAATGCCATAGCGCCGGGTGAAGCGGAACTGCCGCGACTTCCCTGGTGGCACCGGAATCAGTGAGCCGTTGGGGAGCGTGAAGTCGGGCACACCTTGGCCCGCACCCGGTTGACGCGATGGTTGCAGTGCGACCCGTGGCGGCACGGGTGGCGCTGGCATCACGAGCCCATCGGTCGGCAACCCGTAGCGAGTAGGCGGTTGCCCCTCGATCGGTGGTGGCGTCTGGCCGTGTGCCTGCCCAACTGTAGCCAGTGCAACAGTGGACAACGCGAGACAGATTGTGGCCCAGCCCCTGGTCACGGCGGCTCCGGCGTTCTGGTGAAGCTACTTCTGTTTATGTGAAAGCAGGAGGCTTATAAACGCCCGCCCGAGGGAATCAAGCCGGAGTGGTCGCAGTAAAAGTGTTTAAACACATTCGTTGTCAAGAATCGCTCTCACTCGCTTCGCAGAACCTGTATACTCTTCCCATTCCACTGGGGTACTCCGAGAGAGCCCATGTTGCGCATTCGCCCTGTCATTTCGCTCGTTGCTGGGTTGATGCTGTTGAGTGCTGGCTTAGCTCAAACTCGAATACTGCCAGAACACCCATCGTCACCTCAATCCACAAGCAAGGCTCCAGCGCAGCAACGGCCCAAGCTGCAACCCATCCCGGACAAGCACGTCGTGCTCACGTTCGATGACGCGAGCAAGTCGCACTTCACCAACGCCCGGCCTGTGCTGTTGAAGCACAAGTTCGGGGCCACGTTCTTCGTGACCGAGGGTTGGGACTTCGCCAAGAACAAAACTGATTACATGAGCTGGGACGAGATCGCGCAATTGCACATGGACGGTTTCGAGATCGGCAACCACACACGCGACCACATGGCAGTGACCGAGAAATCGGTCCGCGATCTTTCGGCACAGGTGAAGGCGATCAACGCCCACTGCCTGGAGCACGGTATCCCGCGGCCCGTCAGCTTTGCCTATCCCGGGAACGCCATCACCAAAGAAGCGTTACCGATCCTGGAGGAACTGGGCATTCGATTCGCCCGTCGCGGCGGAGCCCCCGAGTTTGAATACAAGGAAGGCCGTGGCAGTGCCTACGAACCCGGGCTCGATCACCCGTTGCTGGTGCCCTCAACTGGTGATGTGCGACCCAACTGGAAACTGGAAGATCTGAAACTCGCACTGGCCCAGGCGAAACATGGCAAGATCGCGGTGCTGCAGTTCCACGGTGTACCCGACACGGCTCATGATTGGGTCAGTACCAAGAAAGAACAGTTCGAAGCGTTCATGGACCACCTGGCGAAGGAGAAGTACACCGTCATCGCGCTGCGAGATCTGGCGAAGTATGTCGATCCGAAGGTGATACCGACCGATCCTTGGGGCGTGATCGAAGACCGCAAGCGGCTGCTTGCCGAGAATCGCGACGGTTCGAACGCTCGCCCGGCAACGGACGATCAAGCACTACGCGACTGGCTGGAGAGCGCCATCGTGCAACACCGTTTCACCCCCACGGAAGCCGGCGCGGCACTAGATTTGACAGCACCGGAAGTTCAAGACGCACTCAAGCGGCTCAAGATTGATCCCATGATTCGGCCAGTTCGCAAGCCGGGTGATCCGCTACTGGTGCTCCCCTACCCAGGTGGTCGCCATCCGCGGATCGGCTTCCGAGAAGGAGCCATCCGGCCGCAACGCGAAACCAAGATCAGCGTGTTTGCGCCCTGGCGTGATGGCGGCTACGCGGTTGCCGATGTCCCGGAAGCCGTCTGGTTCGAACCCACTCCAAAGAAGCCCGAATTGCTGTATTTGGCCCATACGCACATCCCCACGACCTGGGATCGCAAGAAGCTCACCCTGAAACCGCTGGAGTGGACCCACCACAAGGATGGCTCGCTGACTGTGGATCGCACTCTTCCGAACAAGGTGGTGCTTGGGTCCAAGATCGTGCCGACTGCGGATGGAGTGCGAATGACATTTCAGGTGACGAACGGAAGCACCGAGGCGCTGACCGGCCTCCGCGTCCAGATGTGCGTGATGCTGGCAGGACTCAGCGAGTTCGATCAACTTACCAACGAGAATAAAGTCTTTGCTGCACCGTTTGCGGCCTGCCGCGATTCGACTGGCAATCGCTGGATCATCACCGGTTGGGAGCACTGCGGACGGGCCTGGGGCAATCCGCCATGTCCATGCTTGCATGCCGACCCGGTTGTCGAAGACTGCCCACCGGGACAATCGCGTACCGTGCGTGGCTGGCTTTCGTTCTACGAAGGCGACGACATCGAAACTGAGCTGAAACGGCTCAAGACCCTCGTGTTCCCTTGAACAAGTTGTTGGTTTCCTGGCACTACCCAAAGGATTTTCATCGTGAAGCTGAGCTTCTACCGAACAGTCGCGTCTCTGGCGTTCGTTCTCTTTACGACGCTCGTGATCCCGACATCGTGGGCACAACCACCGACCACTAAACCAGCCCCAACGGCCAAGGCGCAACCAAAGTCCAGCCAATCGCGAATCGAGAAGAAAACCTATGACTTCAAAGAAGCTGGCAAGCAAATGGAGTACGCTCTGTTCGTGCCGACGACCTACGACAAGTCCAAGAAATCACCCGTGATTGTGGCGCTCCACGGCCTGGGGAGTAACCCCGCGCAGTTCATGCGTTATCGTGGGCTCACCGATCTCGCCGAGAAGCATGGTTACATCATCGCCGCACCCATGGGGTACAACTCACGGGGCTGGTACGGCGTACGAATGCCAGCCAAAGTAGGTGATCCGGCGAATATCGCCGAGTTGAGTGAGAAGGATGTCATGAATGTCCTGGAACTCGTTCGCAAGGATTACAACGTCGACGCCGATCGGATTTACCTGATGGGCCATTCCATGGGTGGCGGGGGCACGTGGCATCTGGGCATCAAGTATCCCGAGATCTGGGCCGGTCTCGCACCCATCGCCCCGGCGGTGTTTCGCTCGGCCAATGATGTCGAGAAGGTGAAGCACATCCCCGTGATCCTGGTGCAAGGCGATGAAGATAAACTCTGTCCGGTTGCGACGGCTCGCAAGTGGGCGGAGCAGATGAAGAAGTTAGAGATGACCCACGAATATCTCGAGATCGCAGGGGGCGACCATGTGAGCGTTGCGTTCGAGAACATGCCCAAGATCTTTGAGTTCTTCAACACGCACAAACGTGTCGAGAAGCCAAAGCCTCAGGACAAACAACCGAACTGATCCCACCATCAGTCCACAAACTCGTTCACCCTCGTCGGCTTGACTGTTGACAATCGCTGGCGGGGGTGTTGCTATCACGGTTACCACTTGCCTCCTGCACGGTTGCTCTCCATGAAGCGTCTCCCTGCGTTGCTGCTTCTGCTACTCCTGCCAACGAATGGGCGTGCCGACGACATCTCGTTCAATCGTGATGTGCGGCCAATTCTGGCTGATGCCTGCTTTGCGTGCCACGGCTTCGATGCCAAGGCCCGTAAGGCCCGCCTCAGATTGGACATCCCCGAGGGGGCCTATCGGGAACGCAACGGTGTTACGCCGATCAAGCCGGGAGACACCAAGAGTAGCGAAGTATTGGATCGCATCACTAGCAATGCTGCCGACCTCGTGATGCCACCGCCCGAGACGAACAAGAAACTGACAAAAGCCCAGCAAGAGATCATTCGCAAGTGGATTGAACAGGGAGCACGCTACGAGAAACACTGGTCCTTTGAAGCGATCAAGCGGCCTGCGCTCCCAGCGATTCCCTCGAACGCGAACCCCATCGACCGCTTCTTGAACACAAGGCTGGCACAAGAAGGGCTGAAGCCCAACGCCGAGGCCGATCGGGAAACGCTCATCCGCCGCGTCTCGTTTGCGCTGACCGGATTACCACCCACGCTTCCCGAGATCGATGCCTTTCTCGGTGATCGCTCGCCGAAGGCCTACGAGAAACTGGTCGATCGCTTACTTGCCTCGCCCCGATTCGGCGAAGAGATGGCCCACCACTGGCTCGACATCGCCCGCTATGCGGATACACACGGGTTGCATCTCGACAATGAGCGAATGATGTGGATGTACCGCGATTGGGTGGTGAAGGCGTTCAACGAAAACCTCCCGTTCGACCAGTTCACCATTTGGCAACTGGCCGGCGACTTACTGCCCAACCCGACTACTGATCAACTGGCGGCCACCGGGTTTAACCGTTGCAATGTCACGACCGGTGAAGGAGGCTCACTCGACGCGGAATGGCTCTATCGCAACGCCGTGGATCGCACCAGCACCGCCGTGCAAGCGTGGTTGGGGCTCACGGCAGGCTGTGCCGTCTGCCACGATCACAAGTTCGATCCGCTTTCCACACGTGAGTACTATTCCCTGTACGCGTTCTTCTCAAGCTCAACTGATCCCGCACTGGACGACAACATCAGCACAACGCGGCCGTTCGTGAAGCTCCCCACCGCCAATCAGAAAGCGCGACTTGAAGCCGCAACCCAGGCCGAATCCCAAGCTCGCACCCGACTGGAACAGGCTGCCCGGGCCGCTACCGCCGATTACCGTGATCCCGCGGGAAGCCCGATTGGGAAGGATCGCCGGGCGATCAGCGATGTGTTACTCGACGACACCCTGGGCCTGGGAATGACCAACCGCAACACCAGCCGCAATTCCGCCGATTGGGTGTGCGACCCCGCGTTCCGTGCAAAGTCGGGTCGCCGGGTCTTGCGGCAAGCCAACTCGTTCTTCCACGAAGATGTCTTCAGCCAGCGCCTCCGACCCATGGTCGTGGCGGCCGATGGTCGGTTCGAAGCCTGGGTACGGCTCGATCCGTCTCATCGACCCAAGGCAGTCGCAATTCAGCTTGCCGGTGGGAAAAAGCTCTGGTGGGGCCAGGAGCCAATCACCGATTCGCCTTACGGTGGCGGGGCGATGGGAACGCGCAAAGGTGCGCTCCCTGCTGCGGGGCAATGGGCCAAGCTCAGCGCCACCACGAGCGAGCTGGGATTGAAGGATGGCCAGGTGTTCGCATCGTTCACGCTGCAAACTTACGGCGGTGTTGCCTACTGGGATAGTGCGCTGATCAATGGCGAGTTGGCTCCTGCGAGCGATCCACGGGCGTCGTTCCACATTTGGTGGAAAGGATTGAACGGCAAGGCACCTTCCGAGATTCCCTCCGAACTGAGCAGTGTCGCTGCCGGCGGTCCGGATCAGGAACACAAGCCAGAGTTGATCCAGCGTTTGCAGGCCTTTTACCTGGCGTTCGTGGCACGCCCCATGAACGACACGCTCGCCTCTCGCCAGAGCGACTGGGAGAATGCACGCTCCAGCCACCACGCTGCGGCCGACGCGATCCCCGGCACCATGGTCTTCCGCGATCTACCTGTACCCCGCGATGCGTTTGTCATGGTCCGCGGTCAGTACGACAAGCCCGCCGAGAAGGTCGAGCCCGGCGTTCCTGCGGTGCTCCCGCCTCTGAAGCCCAAACAACCCGGGGGCCGACTGAATCGCCTCGACCTGGCTCGCTGGCTAATGGCCCGGGACAACCCACTCACCGCTCGGGTAGCCGTGAACCGCCTCTGGCAACAG
>JBGTAO010000560.1:0-11676 GCA_041749835.1 Gemmata sp.
TGGTGATGATCTGCTACGGGGTGCTCAAGAACCGCGCCCCGTTCGACCCCGAGTGGGCCTCAAGAATCACCCGTTGACAACATGCCATCTGGTTCGGCGGTTTGCCTTACTCCCGGGGTGGTGTCCAGCGGAACATCATCACATGGTTCCGCCCGGCATTCTCAAGGAACAAAACGTACTCCCCGTTCTGGCGTAGGGTCACGTTGAGCGCGTTGTCCGAATCGACACACCCGCCGCCGCCTTTGAAACCGTTGATGTACGGTCGGAGGGTGCCGACGTACGAACCGTCCGCGAGTGCGTGTACACGGATATAGCCGAACCCGTACGCCGCGAAGAGGTACTTACCACAGGCGGAAATCGCGTTCACGCCACCGCCGCCGTAGCTGGTCTCGGGGGTGTATTTCTTATCGTCCAGAGGCACTTTGATCGACCAGCGCACCTTCTGCTTGGCCGCATCGGACCATTTGTCGTAGCAGACTAACAAGTTGCACACGTTCTCTTCGGACTCGGGTGCCCCGCCCGCGATGAGGGTGTCTTCACCGGGCATGTAGAACACCCTGCGGAGGCGAGAGCGCGGGAACTCTTTCGGGTTCTTGTAGGTCAACTCCGACGCCCGGCGGTAGATAGGGTTCCCATTCTTGTCGAGACCTTCGCAGGGGGTGTGCCAGATGGTTTCCTCGGCACACTGCCAGATGCCCGCCTTGGCATCGAGGTGCATCGACCCCCAGCGCGGTTCCTTCTTGGCATCGGCGAACTCATTGGCGTCGGCAACACCGTCGTTGTTCTTGTCCGTCCAGATGAAGCTTTCGGCGTCCTCGGGCCACCGCTTCCCACCGGTGGGCCGCCAAGTAGTGGCACCGCCGACATAGCCGCAGGGCGCGGCGACCAAGCCCTTGTCGAACTTATAGATCTCCAGGCTGCCCGTGCCCTGCGCACCGCAGAACAAGAACGGCTTGCCGTCGATCTGCCGGACCCCGTTCACGAGCCGGTGACTCGGGCCGTGGAGCTCGGTGACGCGGCTGTCGGTCGGGTACTTGAACCGGTCTACGGTGAACCCGGCCAGCGACTGTTCCGCGCCCGCAGGCTTGGTCCAGTCCATCTTGAACACGTTTTCCTTGGTGTAAACGATGTTCTCGTCGGCCGGGTCGATGCACGCGGTGTCGAGCCAGTTGCCCAGGCCGTGGACGTCCCAAAGCCTCTTGCCAGAAGGGTCGTAGGCCTCGATCGAGAGGTTGTACCAGGTCCCGAAAACGGAAGCGACGTAGATGTTCCCCGCTTGATCCGTCCCCAGCCCGCGGACCCAGTGGAACTTCTTCGATCCGTATTCCCCCGGCTTGCCGGAGAAGATGCCGCCCTCGGCCCCGAACGTGTCCACCTTCTTCGGTTTTTCCGACACGTCGTAGATCCAGACCTGGCAGTGTTTGTTCAGCCCGCCGACGAGCAACCGGCCCTTCGCGTCCACGGCTACCGCACACGGGTTCTCAAAATCCGCGACTTCCGGCCCCTTTTCGCCGGTGGCAGTACGGGACACGATCTTCGCCCCGCCGGTGTAAAATGACAGGTAAGGCTCTTTGGCGGGTTTGCCTTCGATCACCCAGACCCGCCCATCGCCCCCGACCGCGAGTGGACCCGGTCGCGTTGCGGCGAAAGTGCGCACCTCTTTCATCGTCGCCGTGGAGAGCACCCGTACCTTCTCCGCGCTGTAATCACTCACGTACAGCTCGCCGTCTCGGATCGCAAGGCCGTGAAAATTGCCCTTCAGGATGGCCGTCTTGTTGCAAGCCGTGTCACCGATTCGCGTGCGGAACAGGCCCACCCCGGTGCCGATGTAGACGCATTTGTCGTCTGCCACGACCGCCGACGAACTGCTCCCCCAACCACTGTCATAATCATACTTGGTGACGAACTTTCCGTTCTTGTACGATGCGACCCCGCCGAATGCTTCGGATACCCCGGCCGAGTACACAGTCCCGTCGGGAGTCACCCCGATGCCGCACACGTTGACCGGCACCGATTCATGCCCGGCCTCGGTGGCGAAAGAGTTGGCGAGCCACGAGTGGATCACCTTCCCCGGCAGGTCGTCTTTCAACGGAGTGTCAGCAGCGCGGAGACCGTATTGACTGATCGGAAGCGAAACGGAAAGAGTGAAGAGCGACAGAGCTATCACCGTGGAGACGGGCAGCCATATCCGCAACGTGTGTCGAGATGTTCCCACGGACAATTCCTTTGTTATGCACATAAAGAGACATTTTTGACGCCGAAAGAATCCATGCAAGCCGTGTGCGTTTTGCTGAAGGGTGATCGCTCTTCACGATTTGGAGGCTTGCGATGTCCACGACAACAGACACCATTCTGGCCATCGATCTCGGACGACACAAGAGCGTCGCCTGCATTTACAACCGTTCCAACCGCGAACACACCTTCCGCACCATCGACACCACGCCCACCGAACTCACCAACCGCCATCCGCTGGCACTCGTTTTCATTGAGGCCTGTGCCAACGTTGGCGTGCGGACCCAGCGGATTTGATCGACGTGGCGAGGGTGCGATGTTGGTGGCCCCGGTCACTGGCCGGGGCCGAGGGCAGACGCCCTGTGCCCCGCCGCCGGTATTATGAGCTTGATGGGGCCGGCACTCCAGCCCTTCGAAATGAAACTCGCACATCTCGTGATTGCAGACGATACGAGCACTCAGGCGCAAGCGGAACCATTGCTCAAGAGATTATGGAAGAGTTAACAAGTCGTGGCTATCACATCATAAACTCATTTTAATTTAGTCTGTCATACTCTCGCGCGTTTTATTGTTCAAAAATATTGAGGTCCCGAAATCCGGTTTGGGGCCTTGCACGGACGGTTGGGGGCGATTAATCTGCTAGCCATGAAACGCACGTTGGGACAAAGCGGTTCTGTCCACGTGGCTGCGTTTCGGGGCGAGGAGGTTCGCCATGGTCGCCGTCCGTACTCCTATCATCCGGAGTGGAGACACGCCCGTGTTGCACCTGCCTGCTCGGCTCAAGCGAACCCTACGTCGCCTGGCCCCACACTCTGCGCGACCCTCTCCCCGTGCGCTGCGCATCAGTTTGCAGCTCCACGAGTTGGAGCAGCGTGACTGCCCCTCGGTGTGGAACGACATTCTCGTGACCAATGGCAGCGGTTCGCTGCGTTGGGCGTACGAGAAGGCAACCGACACCCTGGATGTCGACTATGAGAACTGGGCCCGCATTACGATCGACGATTCAGTTGGGGGTATCACGCTCGATAGCGAGTTGATCGACGGGGCCATCGCCCTGACCATTTTGCAGATCGTCACGGAGACACCTGGCAACACGACCATGATCACGGGCGACGACCACGACTTCCGCTTCATCAATCACACCGGCAACAATGGTATCGAGATCTACCTCCGTGACCTGGAGTTCACGGAGTTTGGCACATCAGGCAACGGTGGCACTATCAACACCGCGGCTCCGCTCACACTGATCGGCTGCACGTTTACCGGGAGTGAAGCGGGAGGAAATGGTGGCGCAATCTATTCCGAGAATTCGCTGACCATCGAAGAGTGCGAATTCACGGAAAATGTTGCTGAAGGTGATGGCGGTGTCATTTATTGCATTCCAGAGTCAACAACGGCTGATATAACCCTTACCGGTGAGAACTCATTTGTGTTCAATAGTGCCGAAGGCGATGGCGGCGCTATCTACTTCTACACATCAGCCGGAAAACTTGGAATCTATGATGGCACAGGCTTTGTTTTCAATTTTGCAGGCGGATCGGGAGGGGCCATTTACATGTTTGGGGGCGGCGGTGGGGCGATTGAAGTGATTACGGATGCTAGCGATCCTGAAAGCGGCGATGTGTTTGGATTCTGGTTCAACGAATCTACAGATGATGCGTTTGATTTCTTCCTGACCCAACTAGGTGCAGCTCACATCGACTCCCAAACAATTGGGGGTATCGATGGCAACGGTATTTCAATTCACCTCTATGGCCTGATTCCGCCGACGAGCAACTCATATTGGTCTGACATAAACACTAGTCGAACGGGTGCAATTGACACGAATTGGCCCATTTAACTTCAGCAATCGACCCGGGGCTGTGGTCCCCGGGTCGATGACTTTCCTGAATCACATCTGTACAAATAGGAGTCACATCATGCGACCGAATCGGCGTATTGCGTTTACACTTGTGGAATTGCTAACCGTTATTGCTGTGATTTCCGTCCTCATCGGGCTTTTGCTACCGGCCGTTCAACAGGCGAGAAGAGCCGCAGCGCGAATGCAGAGCCTAAACAATATCAAACAAATTGCTTTGTCGGTTCATCTCTATGGCGACTCCAATCAATCTCTTCCAAGTTATCTGAACTCAAATCACATTCCATTTCGTAAACAAGATGTTTTGTTTGAACTAATCCCATATTTGGAACAGGGCAATCTCTATAATGCTGGTCTTGATCCAGATAATGAAAATTTATTTAGAAGAATATTTATGCTTTCGAATGTCAAACAATATATGGATCCTCTCGATGGATCGGCATCTGAACCACGGACACTGAAAGTCAGCTATGGTCTGAATCTGCACGTGTTTGGTGCTCAGCATTCGCAGCGGAGCGGGATCTTATGGGGAGATCATCGTGTGTCGCCAAGTATTCTCAGCCCAAGTCCCTTCCTGGGATTTGCTGCAATTCAATCATTATCTCACATTTATGATGGGACATCGAATACAATTATGCTGACACAACGGTTCCAAAGGTGTCGGACTTTTCACTGCACCTATTGGTACGCTGCAAGGAAAGACACGCGGCAGTCTCAATACGCTTCCGACTTGTTGCCGCAAATCGGCATTCAGCCCGATGATTGTATCCACGGTGCGGCGCAGACGACCGAGCAGAGCATTCTCGTAGGACTGTGCGATGGGAGCGCGCGCTCCATCACACGGGCGGGGGTCACTTCCACGTGGTTCGCGGCCAGCACTCCCAACGGCGGCGAGATCCTCAGCAGCGACTGGTAACACCGACTCCCCACATCCCCACATCCATTCAGTACCAACGAACAGGGCCCACGGACGAATCCGTGGGCCCTGTTGCTGTTCATCCGGTCGATTCGCACTCACTCCAGCAGCAGGGTCGGCTCCCAGCCCACGCGCTCAGCGCTGGCCCGGAGCTTTTCCAGTGCCCGGTTCTGGATCTGGCGAACCCGCTCCTTACTGATGCGGAGCAGATGACCGATCTGGCGGAGGCTGTGGGTGCCGCTACCCGTGAGGCCGAAGCGGAGGTCGAGCACCTTGCGTTCGCGTGGCCGCAGGTTCTCCATCAGGAACCCGAGTGCTTCCTGACGCTCGTTGTTTTCCTGCATCACGAGGGTACCCGTGTCCGGCATGGCCTCGGTCAGTTTGAAGTCGCTATCGTCGTCGAGAACGGCGTTCAGGCTGACGGGGGTGCGGGTCGCGGTTTGCAGGTGCGTCAGGTGTTCGAGGCTGCTGCCGGTGCGGCTGGCAAGTTCCTGCGGGCTGGGCAGGTGCTTGCCACCGTGGGCGAGAGCCTCGGACTCCTGCTGGAGTAAACCGAGTTCCTGCAAGTGGTGCGGGCTGAGGCTCACGAGATGGCTCTGACGAGCCACGGCGATCTGGAGCGTCTGGCGACTCCACCAGGTGGCGTAGGTGGCCAACCGGGTGCCGTGCGAGACATCGAAGCGATCGATGGCCTGCATCAGACCGCAGACGGCTTCTTGGAGGAGATCGCTATAGGCCAGGCTGTGGTGCCGGAACCGCTTGGCCACGTGAGCGGCGAGGCGGATGTTGGCACTGGCGAGCCGGTGCTTGTAGTGAACGTAGCGATCGCGGAGACGACGAACGGCAATCGCCTCACAGCGTTCGTCGGTGCAGTGTTCGCGGATGAACTGGGCCATCGGCCATGGTTCCAGCGGCGGGCGGCTGGCTTGCAACTCGCGGCTGTAGGTTCGGACGAGCACACGGACGAGTTCGCTTTTGCAATCCCAGAAGCTCGTGAGTAGCTCACGTTCTTCTTCGGGCGTCAGCAGGTCGGACGAGAAGGTGGTGGTCAGGGACTCGGTCTCCTTCGCCGTTTGTCCAGATCGCTTACGCCTAACAGTCTTCATGGCGGCCTTTCTCAGCGGACGCTTTGAGTTATGGGATCGTGGTGGGTTACCGGGACACTTGCGAGGTCTTACATCTTTCCGATAGCACTTCTGTCAATATTCTGAACACGCTACTGCACCCCTAACCGGCGAAGCAACCAAAATCTCGCCAGAAAAGAGAGTCTGCGAGGTCAAATACTGAACATTCACCTGTACTCAAAATCGATTCATCTGGGCTGCGCTGGGTCTCATTCATTCCAACTCATCCCGGCTCATCACCCAAACGTTGGCCCAAACTCTCGCACAAACTCGCGTACAGGGAAAAAAAATCCCCGACTCAACCGAGGAAGTAAACCGTTCGGCGAACCTCTCTTCGGAACGTCGGAGCGCTTCAGTTGAGGCAGGTGGCCGAGAATGACCTCGGTCTCGCCTCAGTTCTGTGCTCAGCCTGCACATGGTGTGTACATAATGCATTCAGCAAGAAGTACTCACTCTTGGCAAGAGCTACAGACACGAAGCCGACGTTCGGGCGGTACGTCGAGCGATAACATCCCAGTCGAGCCGGCGGGTGCTCGGTTCGTTCTGACCTCAAGGGGTGTCCCCCATGGCAGCCCGATTCTATGCGGTAGATTTTACCAAATCAAGCAGGAATACTGGTAAAACCGATATTTTGTGGAACCTTGGCGTGTCACAGCTAGTATGTGGAATCGGTGCAACGAGTTCGGTAGCCGCGTCTGTTCGCATGGGCCCTGAATTTGGCTCAATCTGCAGAACCCGTGCGACTCACCAGGAGATCTTATCGCCATTTGCCAGGGAATGCAGTACAGTTTTCTATCAGCCTCTTTGCTTCGCCCGCAAGGGGGCTTCGGAGCTTGACCGGGATTCTGCCCCGGCCACGACCGGCTTGTGGCGCAGGCCTGGCCATGAACGTTTCCCGGTATAAGTGCTCGGTTCTGGTTGTCGACGACGACCCCGGTGTGCTCGCGGTGCTGGCCGCCCAACTGGCGACCGACTTCGAGGTGCTGACGGCCACATCAGTCGGCACGGCCCGGGCGCTGTTGTCGCACCGCAATGTCGATATTCTGCTCACCGATCTTCAACTCCCTGACGAAACCGGACTCTCGCTACTCGACTGGATTCGCCGGACCGCGCCGCGCACTTCGCGGGTTCTCATCACCGGTACGGCCCGGCTCGAAGACGCCGTGGATGCCATCAATCAGGCGCAAGTTCACCGGCTGGTGCTCAAACCCTGGCGCACCGAAGACCTGCTCCAAACGCTGCGGGCGGCTGCCCGGGCGATCTTGCTGGAACGGAGCCACGAACAGTTGCTCGAAGAGTTGCGTCGTTTCAATCATGAGTTGGAACAGCGTGTCGTGGATCGCACACACCAACTGGAAGTGGCCCTGGCCAAGCTCGAACAGCGGAACCAGTTGCTGGAGAAGATGGCGCTGACCGACCCGCTGACGGGCCTTCCGAATCTCCGCGCGGCCCGGCAGATCGCCCGCAAGGAACTGGCCCGGCGGAAGCGTTCACCCGAACCGCTGGCGCTGGCGATCATTGATGCCGATTACTTCGGGAACGTCAACAAGAACTATTCGCAGGTGGCCGGCGATCAGGTGCTGGTCTGGCTGTCCCAGGTTTTGCAAAGCTCGATCCGGACAACCGATTCGCTGGGGCGTGTGGGTGGGGAAGAGTTTGAGGTGGTGGCCCCGGGCATGGACGCGCAGGGGGCGGCCGTGCTGACAGATCGACTGCGCCAGAATGTGGAACGGGGTGTCACCATCTTTAAGGGCGACCCGATCCGCATGACGATCAGCCTGGGCGTTGCGCTGGTGGAAGCGGGGGTTTCCGCCGAGTACGAGCCGTTGCGAGAATGTGCGGCCAACGCGCTGAAAGAGGCGAAGACCGCGGGCCGCAACCGCGTCGTCATCCGCAGCTTCACTCCACAAACGTGAACACCGCTAAGGCGAAAGATTATCTCAGGGTTACGGCTTGATCTCGCGGGGTGGTGGAGCCGTGGGGAGCGGGATGCCGTCAAGAAAGACGATGCGAGTGATCTGCTGATTGCCTCGGCTGATACGCAGCACGACCGACTCAGCCAGAATGCCGCGGCGGAGTTGCCTTCGGAATGTCGCGAGACAATCGGATGCAACATCGTCGATCGCTGTGATGATGTCGCCGTCCCTGACATCGTACTGGGCAAATGGGGAATCGAGGCCTATGCCCGTGACCTGCAAGCCGCCGTTCTGTGCTGCTAGTACGAGTCCGAAATCTGCAGGATTGAGAAACCGTATCCCAAATGGTAACGCCTTCTGCATATCCTGAACACGCTCTCCAGGACCGTTGGTCACCTTACCACCCGCGGAATAGTGGCTGTCACGGCCACCGATTTGGATGATGTTGCCAGTCGCACATAAAAACGAGTGATTCGCAACCACAATTTGTCCCTTGGTTGACCGGATATTGCCGTTGGCGATGATTACACAATTCTCCGGTCCTCTCTCCATTTCGAGATCTCCAACACAGATGATCATCGATGAACTTGCCGCGCGTACCTGCATCGAGTTGTTAACGATCGCCACGGAATTTAGCCACTCGTGGGCGAGTTGCTTCTGATCTGCGTAGCGAATCCCCGAACGGACAACGGCGAAGAAACCGTGTGTGTCATTCACCCGCAACTCGGATGTTGTGGCCCGCAACAGCGTCTGCCCCACACAGTAGTACCCACGTGGTACGGTCACCTCGTCTTCGGCGAGCTGGATAACGTTCCGACATTGAGCGAATGGGATGGGTAACACCAGTCCAACAGGTTCACCGAATCGGATACCTAGGGCTTGGGAGGCTTCAGCTCCCACCGCGCGTAAGGATGCCAGTGAAAGGTCGGCTAATTCAATCGCGTCCCTGTTGCTTTGGCAATCGACCAGCAGATCGGTGCACAGATCAAACCGCCGAGTCAGTGCCCACCATGCGAACCGCTGTTTGTTGCGTTGGTACGCCCGTGCTTCAATCTCCCGGAGTGCTTCCGAGAGGTCATACTTGTAAAACTTGTTGGTTGGAATCGCCAATTCTCTCCTCAAGTAAGGAGCGGCATCATCTCGTGACGCAAGTGCAGCGATGACCGCTGATCGGTCCGTTCGCTGGCGTAGCTTTTCGAGAAGGAGTCCAATCTCAATCGGCGCTTCGGTCGTGTAGATCTGATGGGCAGCCAGGGGTGTTGCGAATAACACAGGCCCCGAATTGGAGATGACCAACAGTAATATTGCGAGATAGCCGAACATGGCGTGTATCTCCTTACAAAGTGGTAAGGTGCTGAGTGGTGGAGAGGTAACGAACGATCCCGTGCTCGGTAACCGAGTCGTTTACATAATCAACCGAAGACCGAACAGCAATTATGGCGGTGTTGGTCGAGTGTCCATCTTGATGTCTGCGTAGGCGATGCCAGTCGTACCTGACAGAGTGATCGTTCCGGCCCAGGCGCCAATCTTTGCTCCATCAAACGTAGCCTGGTTTCCACTGAATTGGCCTCCGTAGAAACCCACCGTACCACTCACGATGTACACTCCGCCGCCCCATTCGGTCGCCAGGTTGTTTGATACTGTAACGCCATAGAATTCCGCATCCCCTCCGCCCTGGTGGAACAACCCGCCTCCATTCGCGGCTTCATTATCGTCCAGTAATCCACCGTACATTGTGAATTCACCGCTACCTACGAAAGCTCCGCCGCCTTTGTCACCCGCGCTGTTCGACTGAATCGTTACGTCGTAAAGTGTGGACGTTCCGCCTGGATGCAGGATCCCGCCACCGGAAGTTGTGGCAGTGTTGTTGCTCAGCGATCCGTCAGACATTGAGAACGTACCGCCGGAGTTGTACACGCCGCCACCTGCGTTGGCCGAATTGCCAAACAATGCGGTATCGTTCAGGGATGCCTGAGCGCTGGCGCGGATCGCGATTCCCCCACCGCGTCCAACCGCGGTGTTCCCCTCGATAACCAAACCCGTAATGGTAGCAACGCACGTGGCACCGATAAGTGAGAGGCCGCCACCATAGCCAGAGTTAAGGCCTCCTATAAACGTGTGATTACCCCCATCCAGTACACAACCCAGGAGGGTGATTGTTTTCGTGCTGTAAATCGCTCCACCGTCTTCAGCCTGGCAATTGGATATTCGGACAATGTGAGGGTGAGCGTGCCGTTGTTTTCAATCGCGCCGCCTTTGCCGGTCCCTACAGCCGAGTCGTTGACCCCGTTCTTTATGTTCACCAGTCCGATTTCAGATGTAGAATCGGTACCGATCTTGATTACACCGTTGGCCGTCGCGCCTCCAAAAATGTTGACAAGATTGAAACCGAAACCGTCACTTCGGCCGATGATTTTGATATTTGCAGCGAACTCGGGTAAAGCATTGGCGAGGTTGATTGATATTGGTGTTGGAGGTACAGCAGGCCCGTCTTCGCCTGCTGCAACCGGGAAAAGGTGTCTGCGAATTGAATCACAAATGTGTCGCCTGGCGCGCCAAAAGCGTTTGAGTTCGCCTGCTGGATCGCAGCTCGTAAAGAGACCTTTCCAGCCGCGTCCAGTGGTACTCCATCACCCAAATTCGCGTCGTTTGTATCGGTGGTTACGTTTACCTGCCATGTGTGGATTGCTGGAACCCAGCGGCCTTCCAATACCTCGAAACATAGCCGAGCACGATTTATGCGGTGCTTATTCTGACGAGGGGGGCAACAGTTTGAAAATGCGTCCGAACATAACTATTCCTTGGAAGTGAGAAGTCTGGGCCTAGTGGGAAATGTTGCACAAACACAAAGATCATACACTCACACTTCCGCTTATCAACACAAAAGCCGCGATGTTCAGCGAACCGACTCGGATTGCCGGTCCGCTGAACATCCATCCGCCTTACGAGAGCTTCCAGCCACCGCGGCGTTCACGGCTGAGCAGTTTGTTGGCTTCCGCGTTGTTGAACACGTTGGCCTTCGAATCCCAGCCGAGCTTCAAGCCCGTGCGCAGGGCGATCGTGCCGATGTGGCAGACGATCACCGAGCCGGCACCCACTTCGACGCCGCAGATCGGCGTTTCCCGGCTCTTGACGCAATCGAGGAAGTTGCCCATATGGTCGCCTGGCCGCGTCGGGTAAAGCTTCGGGTCTTCCTTGAGCGGTTCGAAGATCGCCTTGTCCGAGGCGACTAGTTGCCCACGGCTGACAAAGAGCTTGCCCTTGTCGCCGATCACGAGCACGCCGTTCTCGCCACCGCTGACGTCCTTGGCCGCGTTGCCCCGGGCATCCACGAGCCCAGTAGTTGTGCTGCCGGTACCTTCTTTGCCGCCGCCACTCATGGTGTGAACTTCGACATCATTGGGGTAAAGGTACTTGATCTTGAAGTTCTCGTGGCAGTTGTAGCCATCGCCCTTCGAGTACGGCGCGGTCGCGGCGATGAAATCGACACCGATTGGCCCGGTGCCATCGGCGTTGAGCATCCACTGGGCCACGTCGATATGGTGCGCACCCCAGTCGGTCATCTTGCCACCGCTGTAATCGTACCACCAGCGGAATTCGTAGTGGCAGTTGGTCTTGCCGTTCTCGTTG
>JBGTAO010000561.1:0-7227 GCA_041749835.1 Gemmata sp.
GCGAGGTTGCTGCCACCGCCGCCCGAGTTCGCCGTGCTGTGGGCCAGCCAGATACTGGATTGCATTTCTTCATTCAGAACGCCGTCAGACTTGTTGTACGCCATCCAGTGATAAAGCGAGATACATCGACCATTGCCGAAGATCGTGAGCCCGGCGGCTGATTGTGGACCGTCCGAATCGTATTTCACACTTCGTTTGGGTGAGTCCAGTGAGTTCACCTTGACCCGGATATCGAAGTCGCCGGCCCATTCACGCACAATCTTGAATCGCGGTTCGGAGTACTCAAACCCCAGGGTCCAACCGATACTCCGCAGCATGAGCAGTTTGCCAACTGGTTTCGCTACATACGGTCCGGGTGGGGCATCGACCTTGCCCCAGAGTCTGGCCAGGCGATCGGAATCACTTTCGGTTGGAACCGGTGCAGCACCGACCGCCAGCGTGCACACCGCGAGCAAGATCAGAGCCAATCGCTTCATCGAGAATCCATCCTGTGCCGAGAGTTAATACAGCTTCTCGATTGGGTGGAACCCGCCCGGCAGGATTGGGTTCGGCCGCTGGCTCACATCATAAACCATCGCATGCGGGTCGATCCCGAGGTTCTTGTAAATCGTCGCCAGAACATTCGGATACGGCACGAGTTCGTCCTTCGCTTCCCCAGCAGCACGATCCGTGCTCCCAATCACTTGCCCGGTTCGCATCCCGCCACCAGCCAACAGTGCAGAGTTCACCCGGGCCCAGTGATCACGCCCAGCATCTTTGTTGATCTTGGGAGTGCGACCGAACTCACCCCACACGCAGACCGTGACATCGTCCGAGATCCCTCGGGCAGAAAGATCTTCAATTAGCGCGGATATTCCGGTATCGAACAGCGGGAGATGTTGTTTGAGATACTTGAAGTTTCCACCGTGGGTGTCCCAGAAGCCGTAGGCCACCGTGACGACGCGACAACCGGCCTCCACCAGTCGGCGTGCCATGAGTAATTGATCGTTCCACATCGGGCCGCCGTCGCCGAGATGCTTGGGGGAACCCTTGCCGTATCGCTCGCGCGTCCGCTCCGGCTCACGAGTTACATCTAGTGCTTCGACGAGCTTACTCGATGTCAGGACATCGAACGCCCGGTCGTGAAAGGTATCGGCGGGGATGGCGTCCGTTGGCCGCAGCGCACTCGCCTGACGAAATGCGTCCAAGTTCTCGAGCAGTGTTTTACGGTCGCGAAGCTGGTGCGGGCTGACGGTCAACGTCTTCATCACGGCGATCTCATCACCATCCACTTTGACAGGAGCCACACCACGACCCAGGTTTGCGGGTCCGGGTGAGTTGTAAGGCTTGTGCTGCATCGTGGGGGAAAGATCGATGAACGCCGGAATGATTGGATCCGTTTGCCCCTGCATGCGGGCAACGACACTCCCAAAGTGCGGTCGGCTCTCGCGCCGCGCGACATCCATTACCGTGCCGGTGTAGCTCTGCCAACTGCTGTGCTCGTCGCGTTGCCCCACCAATGAGCGGATCACCACGAGCTGATCCATGATCCGGGCCAACTTCGGCAGGTGCTCACCAAACTGAACGCCCGCCACATTGGTCGAGATCGGTCGGAATTCCCCTCGCACCTCGGCTGGCGCGTTGGGTTTCAAATCGAAGGTATCCTGGTGCGCCAGGCCACCAGTGAGATAGACCATGATCACCGACTTCTGGGTCTTTCGGCCACTGGCTTGTTCCGCACGCAACAGTTGGGGAAGCGTTAACCCGCCGATGCCGAGCGCGCCCAGTTGGAGAAAGCTCCGGCGGGGCACACCATCGCACAGGGTGGATCTGGGGCCAAGTACGGTCAACATGGGACGGGACTCCAGAATGGAGCGGATTCGGCGGGTTTACTGCTGAATAGCGATACTATAACCCAGAGCGACGATGACGAGCAAGCGTGTTGATCGCAACAAATCGATCTGTCCCCGGCACAGACACACGCTTCGATTATGTTGAATCTCCTGACCTGCACGAAGCACACCACCGGAGTTGGAGAATGCTCGAAGAACCCGAAACACCCACGGCTCCTGTCTTCGACCCGGCTTTGCTGGACCAACTCCGTGCGACCTTGCAGGCTTCGGGCACGGCTGCCGCGGTAGACAAGCTGATTCAACATCTGCGCGTCAGTGAAGATTACCAGTCGCTGTTCTACGCACTGCTGTTGAAGAAGCGTGTGGAGTTGGGACTATCTCCGTTTACAACAGGAGTAGGGAGCAACATCCCCGAGCCCGCACAGGAGGCGTACGAGCACGCCATCCGCGAAGCGGGTCGCGAAGTCGGACAGGCACTCCTCGAACGTCGTCGATTCGCGCAGGCTTGGGGGTTCTTCCGCATGTTGAACGAACCCGAAGCGATGCGGGCCGCGTTGGAGGGATTCGAACCCGGCCCCGATGACGATGTGTACGCTGCGATCGAGATTGCCTGGCAACAGGGTGTCCTTCCGCAGAAGGGATTCGACTGGGTGCTAAAGCACCATGGCATCTGTTCCGCGATCACCATGGTGAGTGGTGCCGATTTCAGCACGAATCTCGAGTTACGGGATTACTGCATCAAGCAATTGATTCACTCGCTTCACAGCCAACTACGTGAACGGCTTCAAGTCGATCTCGCTGGCCGAACCATAGCCACTCCCGCAGACGCAACGGTGCGGCAGCTCGTGGAACTGCACCCGAACTTGGCGGGCGAGATGGGTTATCACGTGGACACTTCACACCTGTTGAGTGTGGTGCAAATGAGCCTCTACCTTCCAGCCGGCCCCGAGAACGAGCTGGCCCAGGAACTGTGCGAATACGGCCGCCGTCTCGCACCCGGGCTTCAGGGCTTCAACGATGCTCCGTTCGAAGAAAGCTATGTCGATTACTTGGCTTATCTTCAGGTTGTGGCAGCCGCACCCATTCCACCACGACAGGGCAACGCGGAAGTGCTCGAAGCGGGGCTCGCGCGATTCCGCGCAAAAGCCGAACGCGAAGCGAAGGAAGGCAGTAGTTACGCCTCGCAGGTGCTGGTGAACTTGCTGGTACGAGTGAACCGGCCAATCGAAGCACTTGAAGCGGCCAAGCAGTTCCTCCTCTCGGAAGACGAACGCAACCTGATCTGCCCCGGAGTGAATGAACTGGCTCGCAAGGCTGGTGATTACGCCACTCTGGCAGAGGCCGCCCTTGCTCGCCAGGATACCGTGGGTTATCTCGCGGCCCAAATCGCGGCCCACTCCCCGCCGTGAACCGCTGCCCGCACACGGGTATCAGCGAGATTAGCCGGAACTGCATTGGATCGCTAACTTAACGGGAATTACGATTTCTCCCCATTCGGTAGGTCTCCCATGTCCAATGTCGTGCGTGTTGCCGTGACGGGTGCTGCCGGTCGTGTCGCAAGTAGCCTCATTGTTCGGCTCGCCTCGGGCGAAGTATTTGGGCCAGATACACAAGTCATTCTGCAACTGCTCGAACTCCCCATCCCAGCCGCGATGAAGTCCCTCGAAGGGGCCATGTACGAACTCCAGGACTGCGGCTTCTCCACGCTTCAAGATGTAATCGTGACGGACGATGCCGATACCGCGTTCAAGGGATGCAACTGGGCTCTCCTGGTCGGGGCCGCTCCGCGTGGCAAGGGTGAAGAGCGCAAAGACCTCATCTTGAAGAATGGTCCGGGCTTCGTGAGCCAGGGGAAGGCGATCGCCAAGAACGCGGCCAGTGATGTGCGCGTCCTGGTTGTAGGAAATCCGTGCAACACGAACTGCCTCATTGCCCAGCGCAACGCACCAGGGGTGCCCGCCGATCGCTGGCACGCCATGACACGGTTGGACCACAATCGCGCGGTTTCGGCGCTGGCACGCAAGGCCGGAGTTCCCAATGCCGCTGTTACGTGTGTCACGATTTGGGGGAACCACTCCAACACCCAGTATCCCGACTTCACGAACGCCAAGATCCATGGCAAGCCGGTAACAGATGTCATCACGGATCGGACCTGGCTCGAAAACACCTTTGTTCCGGCCAATCAGGACCGCGGCAAGTTCGTCATCGATACGACTGGTGTTTCTTCGTCGTTCTCTGCAGCGAACGGTGCAATCGATCACGTAAAATCGCTTATCACTGGTACTCCGAGTGGCGATTGGACCAGCGCGGCCATCGTCTCCAATGGCGAGTATGGTGTCACCAAGGGGCTTGTGTGGGGCTATCCCTGCACCACCAGCGGGGATAGCAACTGGAAGCTCGTGGACGGCCTCAAGCTGGACGCCTTCGGCCAGGCCAAGTTTCAGCGCACGCACAACGAATTGCTTGAGGAACAAGATATTGTGAAGGATCTGTTGCCCAAGTAAGCCTGGTGGTGACTACAGTTGACTTGTCTATTGCGTGCAAAACTCCTTGCCGAGATGGTGCACAATGTCCAAAGCCAAGAATGTATTGGGTGGCCAACTCCAAACCTGCTCAATGAGTCCATTGACCGGCTTCTACCGCAATGGTTGTTGCGACACCGGCCCCGACGACGAGGGGCTGCACACAATCTGTTGTCAGGTCACCGCGGAGTTTCTCGCCCACCAGCAATCGATCGGCAATGACCTATCCACGCCGTTTCCCATGTATGGCTTCCCGGGCCTCAAACCGGGCGATCGGTGGTGTGTCTGTATCACGCGATGGAAGCAATCACTTGAAGCCAACGTGGCCTGCCCGGTGATCCTGGAAGCAACGCACATGCACGCTCTGGAGTTCGTGGACCTGGACGATCTCCAGCGACATGCCATTGCCTTGAACCCAGATACTTGACCAGTTACACAGAACTCGTGACGATAGACGACATTCCGTTCCACCGAATCGTCACTGCACCAGTTGAGGCACGATCATGAGGCTGGATGATGCACCCGAAAGTAGCAATGTCGAAGATCGACGCGGCATGAAGATGGCCGGGGGAGCTGCCGCCGGCGGAATGGGGATTCTGATTCTGATTCTGGGTCTGGTCTTTGGTGTCGATGTTGGCAAACTCGGGTTGGGCGGCCCTGCTGGAGGTGGTGCGGGCGGTGGGAATCCCAATCCACCCGACGACAAGTACAAGCCGTTTGCTGCAAAGGTGCTTGGCACACTGGAAACCGTATGGGACGATGAGTTCGCAAAACGGCAGAACGACTACCCAACCCGTACCTACGAAAAGCCCAAGTTGGTCATCTTCAGTGATGCAGTCAACACGGGCTGCGGGCAAGCGCCGTCTTCGGTTGGCCCGTTCTATTGCCCCGCCGATAAGACCATGTATCTGGACCCGACATTCTTCAATGAACTCGAGCAATCGCTGGGGGGTTCGAAGGCCGAGTTCTCCCAGGCCTATGTCATTGCCCACGAAAATGGCCACCATGTCCAGAACCTACTCGGTTACTCGCGCCAGACCGACGAGAAGCGGAAAACGCGGCAGGAGAATGAATACTCCATTCGTCTCGAACTCCAGGCCGATTACCTCGCCGGTGTTTGGGCCAACCACGGGAACAAGACATTCCAGTTCATTCAACCCGGTGATCTGGATGAAGCCCTGCGGACTGCACTCTCGATTGGCGATGACCGAATCCAGCAAAAAATGAAGGGGAAGAGCTGGCCGGAAAGCTTCAACCACGGCACAGCCAGACAACGTGCCGCGTCCTTCATGGATGGCTACAAGACCGGGGACGCGAGCCGTGCGAAGTTGGATCGCTTTTTCGACGAGAGCCAAGTGCCGTTCAACTCAAACACTGGCGAGTTGACGAACTTGTTCCGCTAAAGGAACAGACCAATAACCTCTGGCAGGGTGAGTTGAGCACGCCCCCTGCCAGTGCTGGACCGTGCACGCGGTCCCAACACGGCACGGACCTTTAATCTGGATACCCCAGTAACCACTCACACGTTCCACACTTGAGGGATTACCTGCCGCATGTCAAACCTGTCGCGCTCGCCGAAGGAGTTAGCCACCCTTCTGGAATTGCTTCGAACGAACGTCGCGGAGGTCTTTCTCGGCAAACCCGCTACGATCCGGTTGACCCTGGTCGCACTTCTCGCGGATGGTCACTTGTTGCTCGAAGATGTACCCGGCGTGGGGAAGACCCTGCTGGCTAAAGCGCTGGCACGAAGTCTGGGTTGCAAGTTCAGCCGCATTCAGTTTACACCCGATTTACTCCCAGCCGATTTGATCGGTGTGACCGTCTATCGCGAGCAGACCGGCGAGTTCAACTTCCAGCCTGGCCCCGTCTTCGCAGAGGTTGTGCTTGCGGATGAAATTAACCGTGCCACCCCGCGAACCCAGTCGGCTCTGCTGGAAGCGATGAGTGAACGACAAGTCACCGTTGATGCTGTTACAAGAACCCTTGGGCCACCGTTCTTGGTGGTGGCGACCCAGAACCCACATGAATTTGAGGGAACGTATCCACTCCCCGAAAGCCAACTGGACCGCTTCCTGCTTCGGGTCAAGATCGGCTACCCGGCTCGTGAGGCGGAACGGCAGATCCTCACGCAGCACCGTTCGGGCGAACCTGTGAATCGGCTTCAACCCGTACTCGACCCCGACGCCATACTTGCATTGCAAGAGCAAACGCGGGGCGTTCGAGTCGACCCGGCGATCGTGGATTACATTCTCGATTTGATCGAAGCGACACGCTCACATCCCGACATCCTCCTGGGTGCGAGTACTCGGGCAGCGCTGGCGTTGTATCGAGCCGTACAAGCTTACGCCGTGACCGATGGGCGCGATTATGTGGTGCCGGACGATGTCAAAGCACTGGTCGAACCGGTGCTGGCGCATCGCCTGGTGAGTCGCCAGTGGGGGCCGGGTGGCCATGCCGACGCCGGGCCGCTCATCCGCGACCTGCTCTCACGGTTGCAGGTGCCACAGTGAGGCGAACGAAGACGACCGCCGCACAAACCTCCGGCCGGCTCCAGTTCACCTCCGAGGGGTGGCTGTGGCTGGCGACAACCGTCGTCCTGGGTGCGATCGCCTGGTGGAAAAGCATCAACATCGTCTTCTTGCTTGCCTACCTGATGGCTGTCCTGCTGATCCTGAACGGGATTCTCGCTC
The DNA here is from genome assembly GCA_041749835.1 of Gemmata sp. Taxonomy (GTDB): domain Bacteria; phylum Planctomycetota; class Planctomycetia; order Gemmatales; family Gemmataceae; genus Gemmata. Next base: position 7,045 of record JBGTAO010000561.1, read on the forward strand.
GGCTTCAAGTTCGGCGAATTACTGTTGCACACGAACCGACGCCGCCGGTCTTCGTCGGCGAACCCATCACCCTCAATCTACTTGTGACTAACACGAGCAATCGCTTGGCAACCGTGTGTGTGGTGGATCGCTCGAATACGGAACCGGTCGTGTGGTTCTTCGATCGGCTTTCGGCCTCCACTC
>JBGTAO010000562.1:0-6117 GCA_041749835.1 Gemmata sp.
GGCGAAGGCCAGCAACTGGGAACTGAACAACGGCGGAATCGCGCTGATGTGGCGAGGAGGCTGCATTATCCGCAGCGCCTTCCTGGGCAAGATCAAGGAGGCTTTCGATCGCAACGCGAAGCTGGTGAACCTGGTGGTCGATCCGTTCTTCGCGGGGGAGTTGGGCCGGGCTCAGAGTGGCTGGCGGCGCGTGATCGGCACGGCAGCGGCGAATGGCATTCCCATTCCAGCCATGGCCAGCGCACTGGCGTACTACGATGGTTACCGCACGGCCCGGTTGCCCGCGAACCTGCTACAAGCCCAGCGCGATTACTTCGGAGCGCACACCTACGAACGGCTCGACAAACCCCGTGGCGAATTCTTCCACACCAACTGGACGGGTCGCGGCGGCACCACCGCCAGCACAACCTACAACGCGTGATGTGAAGAAGCGAGTGGGTGTTCAAGCACCCACTTCTCAACCAGCACGTACCACATGGCGGGCCCACCGATGGATGAGCAACTGATTGCGCTATACGACCGGCATGTTGGCATGGCGTTCGATCGGCAGCAACGCCTGGCCGACTTTCTCGAAAAGAAAGCGCCGGATGACGACTGGGAATTCGACGTGAGCACGGCCACGCTCCGGTTCGGGAAGGTGAGCTTCGAGGCACCGCTGATTGGATCGCACGCAACCGGGAATAATTCGTGGCTGTGGGCATGGGCCAACAAGCACATGAAATTGACGGTCACCAACCGGGCGCTGGGCACAGCCATGCGGGCAGTGCTCCACAAAGCGGGAATTCACCATCTCGGTGTGGAAGGGTTCGCACTTGAGCCGCTTCTCGGAGCCGAGCTGACGCAATCGGCCGCGCACATCCTGGGAGTGGTGCTCGTCGGCGAGATGGGATACGACGCCTATTACACCATGCCGTACGAAGGTGGGCGGGCGTTAACACTGATCCGTGATGATCGCTTGAAAGTAGTGGAGAAGCGGCCACTCGTCCGGGTCACAATGATGTTCCCGCAGGCGCTGCAGAGCATGCCGGTGCTGAACCACAAGGCCGCACTCACCGCTTATGCGCGTGACTACAACTTACACGTTTCCGAAGTGCCTGAAGGCTTGAAGTTCACTGGCGTCGGCAAGGACGAACTCACGGCAACATTCGATGGCGATGGGCGATTGATCGGTTTGCACGGTGTCGCCGTACCCGAACCGCCCGCAGCCAAAAAGCCGAAGGCGAAAGCCAAACCGGCGAAGAAGACCGCTACCAAAAAGCCCACGGCCAAGAAGCCTTCCAAGAAAGCGACAACGAACGCCGCGGCCCGGGTGGTTGCGAAGAAGTCCGCAACGCCAGCCGCGGCAAAGAAGCTCGTAAACAAGAATAAAAGACCGACAACGCCAAAGCCCGAGAACGTGATCGCCAAGGCTTCCAAGAAGCCCGTTAAATCCCAATCAGTTACCAAGGCGGATAGCACCAAGCCCACCAAAACGGCCTCACGAGGCAAGAATCGGTGAGCGACCTCAACGCCGACCGATTGCATAGAGCCGGTTCTCGGTATTCACATAGAGCACACCGCCAGCAATCGTTGGGGTAGAACGGATCGCGCTATCAAAATCCATCTTACGAATAGAATATCTGTCTGAAACCTTCTGCCTGACTGCTTTGATCATCAGCCTGGCGGCCTTTTTGTCTTGGAGGCCCACAGTACCAGCAATTTCATCGAGCACCTCATGTGTCGTGCTATGCCCGATGATCCACAAATCGCCATCGTCTGTGCCGAGGTAAATCTTCCCATCGCAGTAATAGGGCGAGCCCCAAATGGAGGCCTTGGTGTCGAATTGCCAGTAGTGCTGACCAGTCCGGGCATCGAGGCAATGGAGGTAACCCTGCAACTCTGACACGTAAACCACATCGTCCACAATGCAAGCGTTCGAGAGATTTCGGCCAAATTTGTAGTCGCGTGGTGCCCATTGGCGATCATCTTCACCGCCATAGCTCCACACCGCGATAGACTTTGGATTCGGTCGTTCGTTGATCGGTCGCTGATTCTGATCGTATCCATCGATGATGGTAGCCGAGACATCTCCTATCTTTCCTCTCGTGGGTGCAAGGCACCAAAATGTCGCGATCCCGCCAGTATGCTCAGGATCCTGCCCAGTACCAACGTAGATTCGCCCGTTATGAACTACCGGCGCTACGTTAACAAAGTCGTTGCGTGTACCTGTGCCGCCAAGTTCGTAGATCGCAGATTTTGAGTTGGCATCGAACTTCCAGATGAGTTCCCCGGTTTCGGGAACGAAAGCGTACAACCACCCATCCCCACCCGGGAAAATCACCTGCTTCACACCATCGATCTCGGCGTAAGAGGGAATGCCCCACTGCCCATGCATGATGTTCTTACCGGGTGAGGAATCCTTCCACACGAGTTTGCCGGTATGCTTGTTCAGAGCGAGAAAACTCGGAGCGTTTGGGAACGGAATGTTGACGTGCCCCTCATCAACACCATTCCCGGTGACAACAAAGACAATGTCTCCCACAATCAATGGTGAACAACACGCGAGGTTATGCGGGAATACCTCCTGCTCCTTGATCATGTCGTACGACCAGATGATGTCAGCGTCGGTCGCGTCCCGATACTGCTCTTGCTGAAACCCCTGGTTCCCGTCGGTGAACCCATTTGCATCAATACACATCACCTCTGCCCGATTTGACACGTAATAGACACGGTTGCCTTCCACGGTCGGGGTCGAAGCAATGCCTTGTTTGGGCCAATCGTTCACCATTCCACTCGCAAGCTTGTCATGGATCGCCTGCCAAAGGAATTTTCCGGTTCGCTGATCGAAGCAGTACAACACGCCATGATCAATTGGGTCGATACTTCCATCAGGCATTACGACTCGATCACGGTCGTTGCGTGGCCGTTCGTTGTTCGTACCAATCCAGACTTTTCCTCCTACCACGACCGGCTGAGTGTAGGAAACTGACCCGGTCGGCACGGACCAGAGTATGCCATCTCCCGTATTGAGATCGAAACCCGTAATAATGTTCCGATCGGTGAGGTTGACCGGATTGCGGCCTGAGGTTCCGCCCAGCATTGGCCAAACGGTCGCTGGCTTTTCCTGAGGAGCGGGTGCTGTAGGTGCCGTCGGAAGTGTCAACATTGACAGGGTCAGCACAACAACCATGATCATAGACAAAAATCGAACGATCATGGCAACCTCCAATTGCTGTGTAGAACCCAATTGGAACCGCTTGCTGCGGATCGGGCAAGGTGATTCCAGATTTGCAAGTAGAATTACCTGCACTTCAACGGAGTGAGCCGATGACGGGCAACGATCCTCGTGTGTATTTTGCGGCCGAGCGAACACTGCTCGCCTGGGTGCGAACCGGGCTGGGTCTGGTCGGCATGGGCTTCGTGGTGGCCAAGTTCGGGCTCTTCTTTCGACTCTTGCATCCGGATACCATACACGCCGATCACTCCTGGGCACTGCCGATCGGTGTTGTGCTCGCGCTGCTAGGAGCACTCACGACCGCACTGGCCGCCTGGCAGCATCAACGGTTTTGTCGCACCCTGACCGAACACGAGCGACCACCGAGCTATCGCCCGGAGCCCGCGTTTGCCCTGGGCTACGGCGTAGCAATCATCGGGTTGTTATTAGCCGCAGTGATCGTGATCTGAAATCCCCAAACCTGGCAGGCCAATAACTCTCGACACGCAGTGTGGAAGTCCACCGCAACTTCGCTTATCTTGAACTCGCAACTTCGAGTGGAGCAGGGAGGCGGGCTATGTTCTGGCTGGTGCGTTGGGTGCTGTGGGCCATCATGCGGGTCATGCTCGCATGTCGTTACTGGTTGCGCGTGGAGGGGAAACCCGCGGTCTTTCAGAAGCCCGGCCCGTATCTGATTCTGCCGAATCACCCGGCGTACGCGGACCCGCCGAACCTGATCGTGCATCTCTGGCCCGCGTTCCAGATGCGGCCACTCTTGCTCGAATCCAACTTCCAGAACCCCGTTCTGGGCCCCTTCGGCTTTGTCCTCCGGGCAATCAAGATGCCCGATATCACCAAGGCCAGCGCCGACGATCGCAACCGTGCGCAGGAAGCCGTGGCCGATATCATCACGGCGCTCAAGGCTGGCGAGAACGTGATCTTGTGGCCAAGCGGTCGCTTGAGCCGCGATGGGAGCGAACGCCTTGGTGGCGCGCGAACTGCTGCCGATGTGCTCGCAGCCATGCCCGAAGTCACCGTGGTGCTGGCGCGATCGCGTGGGTTCTACGGCAGCATGTTCAGTTGGGCGGATGGCAAACCGGCAATGCTGAAGGGGATTTTCAAAGCCTTCGGGCTGTGGCTGGCCAATCTGCTCCTGCTAGCACCACGTCGGCGCGTGACGCTGACACTGGAAGCGTTCGGTCCCAACGAGCGTCCGGAGCCCACGCGGGCAGCGATCAACAACTGGCTCGAAACGTGGTACAACGCCGACACCCCACGGGAAGAGCCCACGTATGTGCCCCGGCACTTCCTCTTCAGTCCCCGTACGCACGAATTCCCACCGCCAGTCGCGCCCGCCGATTTCGATCTCACGCGGGTGAAGCCCATCACGCAAGAGGCGATCGCAACCATTCTCGAAGAGAAACTCCAACGGCCACTCACCGCAACCGAGAACGTGGGCGAAACGACGTTCATGCAACTGGGAATCGACAGCCTCGACGCCATGGAAGTGACACTGGCGGTTGAAGAACGCTTCGGCTTCCGCAGCGAGAGTATGCCGACCACACTTGGCGGGCTCTGGGCACTGGCGGAAGGACTTCAGGAAAAGGCTCCCCCCAAGCCGCCGCCGCCTGGGTGGTTCGAACCGGTTCGAAACGGGCACGTTCTCACGGTGCCGGGCGAAACCATTCCTGAAGCGTTCCTGACCCAGGCCGGAAATCATCTGAGAACATTGATCGCAGCCGACGATATCGCGGGGGGCGTGACCTACGAACGACTCGTGATTGGCGCTTCGGCCATGTCGGCCCGATTCCGCAAAATCGAAGCACAAAACGTGGGTTTGCTGCTACCCGCATCGGTCGCGTGCGATCTCGCATTCCTCGGGTTGCACTTCGCCGGGAAAACGCCGGTGGTGCTGAACTGGACTACGGGGCCTTCCAATCTGGCCCACGCCGCCCGCGTGATGAACCTCACGCATGTGATCACATCCAAGGCGTTCATTGATCGCGTTCAGGTTCAAGTGGCGGGAACGCAATTCGTCTTCCTGGAAGAGTTGCGTACCACGCTCGGCAAATTCGAGTTGTTACGGCGACTGGTGGCCACGCGCTACCTCTTCAGCATCCTGAAGCGCCGCTTACTCGGGCGCTTGGCCAACGACCCCAACCAGACCGCCGTCGTGCTCTTTACCAGTGGAAGCGAGAAAGCCCCCAAGGCTGTACCGCTGACACACCGAAACATTATTAGCGATCAACGGGCAGCCATCGCGGCGCTGCAGGTCACACGCGAGAATTCGGCGATCGGGTTCCTGCCGATGTTTCACAGCTTCGGGCTCACCGTCACGGGGTTACTCCCGCTGCTGGTGGGCGTGCGCGTTGTGCATCATCCCGACCCCACCGATGCCAGTGCGCTCGTGCGGAAGATCGCCAACTATCGCCCCACCATCCTGGCAGGCACCCCCACCTTCCTGGGCTTGATCCTGGATCGAGCCGAGCCGGGCGATCTCGATTCCCTGCGCATCATCATTGTGGGTGCCGAGAAATGCCCACCGCACATCTTCGAGAAATCGACGCGATTGGCACCCCATGCCGAACTCCTCGAAGGTTACGGCATCACCGAGTGTTCGCCCGTGGTCTCGGTGAATCGACCAGGCCAGGTCAAACCCGGCACGATTGGCGACCCGTTGCCAGGTGTCGAGGTGTGCGTCACCGATCTGGAGACCAAGGAACTGCTCCCGCGTGGAAAAATGGGCATGCTCCACGTGGCCGGGCCAACGGTCTTCCCGGGCTATCTGGCGTACGATGGCCCCGCGCCATTCGAGACGATCAACGGCAAGAACTGGTACATCACCGGCGACCTGGCGGAACTCGATGCTACCGGAGCCATCGTGTTCCACGGCCGACTCAAGCGATTCCTCAAGGCAGCGGGGG
>JBGTAO010000563.1:0-3095 GCA_041749835.1 Gemmata sp.
AGCGCCATTCACGATCTGCAAGCGGTGTTCCGTCTGGGCAATGATGTGGCCGAGAGTCCCACCATGATCCGCATGTTAATTGGTTTTGCTCTGACAGCGATCGCCACCGACGGAGCCGAACAGTGGATCGCTCGGCCCGACGCCCCGAACCTGTACTGGGCGTTGAACAGTTTACCGAAGCCGTTCATCGATCCGCGGCCGGCGCTCGATGGCGAGGCGGCATACGCTCGCAGCGTGATGCCGCAAACGCACGACAACGTGCAGTTGCGCGATCTCTGGGACGATCAGGTGAAGGCGTTTGGCCTGCCCCACGATCGGGGGGTGGCCGAGTTCGCCAAAATCGCGCAGCGGGCCAAAGTGCTCCAGCAGGGTGGCGATCCCGCTGCCGTGGCCGCTTCTCTTGTCGTACCCGCGATGGCCAAGTCGCACTCCGCGTTCACTCGCATCAATCGGCGGTTGGCGGGGCTTCAAGCGGTGGAAGCGGTTCGCCTGTACGGAGCCGATCACGCGGGCAAGCTCCCCACCAAGCTCGCCGACATCATTGCAGTGCCCGTGCCCACCGACCCGATCACCGGCAAACCGTTTGTTTACGCGGTCACCCCGGATGGCTTCACGTTGGAAGCGCCACCGCCTGCCGGTGAGATCGCAAACCCCGCCAACAGCTTCCGCTATAACGTCTCGATTCGTAAAAAGTAAATGGCCGACACCGCTTCCCGGAGCGTTCCGGGTGTGGTATTGCGCTGGAGGAACCATAATGAACCGTACAGTCTGGATCGGAGCACTTGTGCTAACCACCGCGGTCGCCGCGACAGCGCACGCTGAATTACCGCCACTGATTCCCCGCGAAGTATTGTTCGGTAACCCCGATAAAGCCTCGGTGCAGATCAGCCCGGATGGCAAGTACCTCGCGTACCTCGCATCGGACGACAAGAACGTGCTGCAGGTCTGGGTGAAGCCAGTCGAGAAGGGTGAAGCGAAAAAGATCACCAGCGACGAGAAGCGTGGCATTCGCCAGTACTTCTGGGCTCACGATGGCAAGCACCTGCTCTACCTGCAAGACAAGGGCGGCGACGAGAACTTCCACCTCTACGCCGCGGAACTGGCCACGGGTAAGACCCGCGACCTCACACCGTTCGACGGCGTTCGGGTGCAAGGCGTGGAACTGGACGAGAAGCACCCCGATACCATTCTGGTGGGCCTGAACAAGCGCAACAAGGCCGCGTTCGATATGCACCGCATCACCATCAGTACCGGTGAAGAAAAGCTCGATACCGAGAACCCGGGCACGGTGCTGAGTTGGACCCCCGATAAAGATTTCGTCATTCGTGCTGCCACCGCTGTGAACATGAAGACCGGTGGCTACGACCTCATGGTCCGCGACAAACCGGGAGCCGAATGGAAGACGGTCAAGCAATGGACCAACGAGGAGCAAGGCCAGGCCGCCGGGTTCGGAGCCGATGCGAACACGCTTTACGTGATTGGTAACCACGATGCCGACACGATGCGACTGACCAAGCTCGACCTGGCCACCAACAAGGAAGAGTTGATCGCCGGTGATCCAAATGCCGATGTCTCGGATGCAATGATCGATAGTAAGAAGCGTATTCCCGTGGCGGTTGCCTTCACCAAGTCACGCACCGAGTGGAAGGTGCTCGATGACAGCGTGAAGGCCGATCTGGACGCACTCGGAAAGGTGCGCCGTGGCGAGATCATCGTTAACAACATGACCGAGGACCAGAACAAGTGGGTGGTGGCCTATATCACCGACGATGGCCCCACGGCGTACTACCTGTACGATCGCCCCACGAAGAAGGCCGAGTTCCTCTTCGTGAACAACTCGAAACTGGAGAACACCAAGCTAGCCCAGATGGAGCCGATCGAGTTCAAGGCCAAGGACGGGCTCACGATTCATGGCTACTTAACCAAGCCTCTGGGCGTGGAACCGAAGAACCTTCCCACGGTGTTGCTGGTGCACGGTGGCCCCTGGGCCCGCGACAACTGGGGCTTCAGCCCACTGGTGCAGTTCCTGGCCAATCGTGGCTATGCCGTGTTGCAGGTGAACTTCCGCGGCAGCACCGGCTACGGCAAGAAGTTCCTGAACGCCGGCAACAAGGAATGGGCCGGTGCCATGCACCAGGACCTGATCGATGCCAAGAACTGGATCGTGAAGCAGGGCGTCGCCGATCCGAAGCGGGTCGCCATCATGGGTGGCAGCTACGGCGGCTACGCGACACTCGTGGGGCTCACGTTCACCCCGGAAGAATTCGCCTGCGGTGTCGATATCGTGGGGCCAAGCAACATCGTCACACTGTTGAAGACCGTGCCGCCGTACTGGGCTCCGGCCAAGGCGTTGTTCGCCAAGCGAGTCGGCGATCTGGAGAAGGAAGAAGAGTTCCTGAAGGAACGCTCGCCACTGTTCAAGGTGAACTACATCGTGAAGCCCCTGCTCATCGGGCAGGGGGCGAACGATCCTCGCGTGAAGGTGGCCGAGAGCGATCAAATCGTGAAGGCCATGCGCGATAACGGCAAGCCGGTCGAATACGTGCTCTACCCGGATGAGGGCCACGGCTTCGCTCGGCCCGAGAATCGCCTGCACTTCAACGCGATCACCGAGCAGTTCCTGGCCAAGCACCTCGGTGGCCGCGCCGAGCCCGTTGGCGAGATCAAGGGCACCACGGGACAGATCAAGTAAATCGGAACGGTCGTTCTGAAGCGTGGCGAGAACCCAGGAGTGATGCGATAATCACTCGGGCGCTCGCCACGCTTGCGTTGTTGTGGGCGCTCTTCCCGGGAGGTCCGCGGTCGTCCCGACCGCCCAGTGCCGAAAAGCCAAGAGCGGGCCGAAGGCCCGCGGTCCCAGGGAAAGACCTGCAGTCGTTCGGCTTTGATCCTGGGACCGTGGTCGTCCCGACCGCTCTTGTGCTGCCGACCGGATCGTTCCTTGGGTCCGCGGTCACTTGCTGCGTTCCTGGGTCCACGGTCGTCCCGGCTGTGTTCCCTGGGTCCGCGGTCGTCCCGGCTGTGTTCCCTGGGTCCGCGGTCGTCCCGGCTGTGTTCCCTGGGTCCGCGGTCGTCCCGACCGCAAAGTGCTGAAA
>JBGTAO010000564.1:0-6214 GCA_041749835.1 Gemmata sp.
TCGAAGAAGTCGCCGAAGTGCAGCCGAGCGTGCCAGAAACAACTGACACAGCAACCGATGACATGGCAATTGTCAACGGAACTGCACCGAAGCCGGCACTCTCAGCTGAGATGCGCTCGCTGCTCGCCGTTGCTCAAACACTCCCGGTTGATCTCGTGCGGCAGGTGTCGGAATATGCCGAGTTCCTGGGTCACAAGCATGGAATGCGAGTGGCCGCGGTAGCGACAACGGAACCTGTTGAGCATCTGACGGAACATCACATCGAAGCACTCGATACACCGGACATCCATACACCCGATCAACCGCCTCCTACGAAGGTCGAAGCTCCCGAAGAAGACGACGAGGTTGATCTGGGTGGTGCCTTCCGATCGAGCGATGTCACCGATCTCAGCGGAGTCTTTAGCGGGCTGGGCTCTATCTCTTCGATCGGTTTGATCTAAACGGGAGTTTCCCCGCGACCCACGGCCCATTGTCGTGCTTCAGGAGGCGGTGGTAGCGAATCGGCTACCCCGCTCCCCGCACCACAAACCGGTGGTGCCTCGTCACGGGGTCACCCATACCCGAGCGTGGGAGAATCGCCATGGCTCACTTCGCGTTCGACCATCTTCCTGTTCCCCAGATCAGCACGCCGTTGCCGGGGCCAAACGGCTCCGCTCTCCTGGCACGTGACAAACAATATGTCTCCCCGTCGTACACGCCGATGTACCCGTTGTTCGTGGAGCGTGCGAGCGGTTGCGTCATCCGGGATGTTGATGGCAATTACTTTCTCGACTTCACGGCAGGCATTGCGGTCACCAACACCGGGCACTGTCACCCCGAGGTGGTCGCCGCGATTCAAGATCAGGCGCAAACGCTCATTCACATGAGCGGGACGGACTTCTACTATCGCCCGCAGATCGACCTCGCGGAACAGTTAGCAAAGCTCGCACCCGGACCGCGCCCCAAGAAAGTCTTCTTTGCCAACAGCGGGGCGGAAGCGCTCGAAGCTGCACTGAAACTCACACGCTGGCACACGAAACGCCATCGAGCCATTGCATTCTTTGGTGCCTTCCACGGCCGGACGTACGGTGCGATGTCGTTATCGGGCTCCAAGCTCGTCCACCGGCGGAACTTTTCGCCACTGGTGCCCGACATTCACCATGTCCACTTTCCACGACAGTGCCCTGATGGCGGGACTTGCGTCGGCCCTTGTCGGATGGTTGCGGATATTGAGGCAACATTGTTCCGCCGAACGTGCCCACCCGATGAAGTTGCGGCGATCTTCGTCGAGGCCATTCAAGGAGAAGGTGGGTATTATCCGATGCCACCGGGGTGCTTGCACGCACTGCGCACACTGTGTGACAAGCACGGCATTCTCCTGGTCGTCGATGAAGTGCAATCTGGCATGGGGCGCACCGGCAAACTGTTCGCACTCGAGCATTATGGTGTGGAGCCCGACATTCTGTGCCTTGCAAAAGGAATTGCCAGTGGGTTGCCCTTGGGAGCCATCGTGGCCCGTGCCGACGTGATGGACTGGACTCCCGGCAGCCATGCCAGCACCTTTGGTGGAAACCCGGTGGCGTGTCGGGCTTCGCTCGCGACCCTGGAACTCTTGCAGCGAGAGTACCTGGCCAACGCCACTTCCCGTGGAGAGCAAATCCGGGTTGGCTTGCAGGAGCTAGCAACCAAGTACCCCGTGTTGACGGGAATTCGTGGCATGGGGCTCATGATGGCGGTCGATCTTACCAGCCCGACGCTGCGGGAAGCAGTCATTCAGTCGGCCTTTCAACGTGGCCTGTTGCTGCTTGGCTGTGGGGAGGCGGCGATACGCTTCTGCCCACCCTTGTGCGTCTCGGCAGCACAGGTCGAAACTTGTCTACGCATCGTTGACCAGGTGCTTGGAGAAGTGGCACCGCCTCTTTGATGTGCTGGCGAGGCACGAGTTGCGATACCTGAACAGCGTTGTTGCGCCTGGAACCGGCTGATCTGCGTTTGACGCCGAGCACCGCGTGACATAAAACCCCGGTTGGCAACAGGCGAACCGGGGGCATCCATGCCGACAGTTCTGGTTACCGGTGGCGCAGGCTTCATCGGCTCCAACTTCATTCGACAACTTCTCGCGACCGATGCCGAAGTTCGCGTACTGAACTGTGATCTGCTCACCTATGCGGGCAATCTCGCAAATCTCGCGGATGTCGCAGATCACCCCCGCTACACGTTTCTGAAGTGTGATATCACCGATCGTGAGCAAGTGCGTGCGGCGATGGCTCGGGGTGTGACCGATATCATCCACTTCGCCGCTGAAAGCCATGTCGATCGCAGCATTCAGGATTCCGGGCCGTTCGTGCGTACAAATGTGCTCGGAACTCAGGTGCTTCTAGACGCGGCCCGCGAGTTCGCAGTGCAGCGTTTTGTACAGGTTTCAACGGATGAAGTGTACGGGAGCCTTGGCCCGGTTGGCCTGTTCACGGAAGAGACACCGCTGCAACCCAACAGCCCTTACTCGGCGAGCAAAGCCGCGGCCGACTTGCTGGTCAGGGCCTACCACCACACCTATGGACTTCACGTGGTGACCACACGATGCTCGAACAATTATGGGCCGTACCAGTTTCCCGAGAAGTTAATCCCGCTGTTCGTAACAAACCTTTTGAAGAACGAGCCTGTACCCGTGTACGGCGATGGGCTACAGATCCGCGATTGGATTCACGTGACTGATCATTGCCGTGGGGTCGAGGCGGCGTGGCGGCAGGGGAAAGCCGGAGAGGTGTATAACTTTGGCGGCCGCTGCGAGATTCCTAATCTTGAACTGACGCAGCTACTTCTGCGATTGTTGGGAAAACCGGAAACGCTCATTCGCTATGTCGCGGATCGCCCGGGCCACGATCGCCGGTACGCAATCGATTCCACCAAGGCGGAACGCGAACTCGGGTGGCAACCGCAAGTCCCGTTCGATCGTGGGCTCGCCGAGACCATCGCGTGGTACCAATCGAATGGCAATTGGATCGCGGCGATCAAGAACCAGGAATACCTCAGCTACTATCAGAAGCAGTACGGGGAGTTGTCGGGCACACGGGTTCTGCCCGTTTGAGTATCGTGCACCGGAGTTGCCACGCGAGGAACAGGTATGTCGATCCGAGGTGTGATTCTCGCCGGCGGGAAGGGAACCCGCATGGGCGAACTGACCAAGGTCACAAACAAGCACCTGCTGCCTGTGGGTCCGTGGCCGATGGTGTACCACCCCCTCAAGAAGTTGACCGGTGCGGGCATTCAGGATCTGTTACTGGTTTCGGGCACCGATCACATGGGAGATTTCGTGGAACTGCTGGGCTCGGGGCGGGAGCATGATTGCCGGTTGACCTATCGGGTTCAAGATGAAGCTGGTGGGATCGCGCAGGCGCTCGGCCTGGCAGAGCACTTCTGCATCGGCAGTCGGGCCTGCGTGCTACTCGGTGATAACATCTTCCGTGATCCGCTCATTCCCCTGCTGGAAAAGGCGAATAGCCGGCCCGATTGGGCCTGGATCGGGCTGAAGCAGGTCCCGGACCCGGGCCGCTTTGGTGTTGCGGAATTGCAAGGCGACCGCGTGACAGGAATCGATGAGAAGCCCGCCCAGCCAAAAACTGATTTGGCAGTGGTTGGGATCTATATCTACCCGCCCGATGTTTTCAATCTGATCAAATCGCTCAAGCCCAGTCGCCGTGGCGAATTGGAGATCACCGACGTCAACAACCATTACATCCAACAAGGCCGCATGGGCTGCTTCAGTCTCGAGGGCTACTGGACCGATGCCGGCACCCTCGACAGTCTGGATTACGCCAATGAACTGGTCCGCAAAGAGCCCCCGCGGTTCTGAGCCAGCGGGGGACGCAACTGTCGATTGTCGGGGCCAGTTGGATACGTTGATGGTGCTGAAGGCTCGATCTCAGCCAGAGGGGTGGGCCAGCCCTGAGCATCACCCGACGCCTGGCTCAACTTACAGCATATCGTGGTGAGCCAGATAGCGCTCCGCATCGAGTGCGGCCATGCAGCCAGTACCTGCGGCACTGATCGCCTGCTTGTAATAGTCGTCTGCCACATCTCCCGCCGCGAAGACACCCTCAACGCTTGTGTACGTTCGGCCCAGCGTGGTCCACTTGATGTAGCTGGTCGGGTGCGTGTCCACCTGGCCGGCGAGGAAGCCCGTATTCGGCGTGTGACCAATCGCCAGGAACAAACCCGTTGCTTCGAGATCGGTCTTGGCACCGGTTTTGTTGTTCTTGACGCGAATTGCCGTGACGCCTTTCTTCTCTTCGCCGAGTACCTGATCGACTTCGGAATGCCAGTGGATCTGGATCTTCGGGTTCGCCTTGGCCCGATCCTGCATGATCTTGCTGGCTCGCAGCGCATCCCGGCGAACGAGCATATGAACGGTGCTGGCGTACTTCGTAAGGTACGAGCCTTCTTCAATAGCCGAGTCGCCACCACCCACGACCACAATCGGTTGGTTCTTGAAACGGGGCAGGGCACCATCGCAGACCGCGCAAGCCGAGACGCCGCGGTTCTTGAACTGGTCTTCGCTGGGAAGCCCGAGGTAGTTCGCACGGGCTCCAGTTGCAATAATGACGGTATGAGCTTCAACGCTCTTGCTGTCGTGGGTGGTCAGTGTGAAGGGCTTCTTCCGGAGCTCGACCTTCACGACATCCTTCGACTCGATGCGTGTCCCGAAGTTGAGAGCTTGCTGGCGCATCAGTGCCATCAGTTCTGGCCCATTGATCCCATGCGTGGGTTGAGGTTTGTCGGCGGATACCCAGTACGGGAAATCGGGGTCATCGGCCTTGAGTGCAGTTTTGAGATACTGCCGGGTATCACCTGCGGGCCAGGAGGGGAAGTTTTCCACCTCGGTTGTCAGCGCGAGTTGCCCCAATGGCAATGTGCCGTTCTGGCGGTTTTTGTCGTCATGGGGATTGCCCTGAAAGACGAGCGGGTTCAAATTGGCCCGTGCTGCGTAAATGGCAGCGGTCCAGGCCGCAGGGCCCGACCCAATGATGACGACGTTTTCGGGCATGGCAGTTCTCGGTTGTGTCGGGTATATCGTGTTTAGAAGGAATCGGTTGAGCGGGCGAGCCGCGGACACCAGCCGCTCGTCGGCGTCTCGATATTGTAGTGGGTTCGTCGCGGTCGACTCGATCGGCCGAGCGTGATCGTTGGATCGGTAATCCCTCTCAGAACAATCTCCCGATACCCCGGCCCCAAAAGACCCGATGCACGAACGGTTGACCCACTTTCGCGAGATTCTCCGCTATGTTCCCCGATTTCGCGATCGGGTGTTTGTCATCGCCATCGACGGAGCGGTTGTCGAGGACGATAACTTTCCGAACCTCATACTCGATATTGCGCTCCTGCGCAGTTTGAGTATCCGAGTGGTACTGGTTCATGGCGCTGCTTATCAGATTCGACGCTACGCCGAAGAGCTTCAGATGACCCCTTCCGATGTCGATGGCACGGGGATCACCGATCAGCCAACCCTCAATGTGGCGATCACCGCGGCAAACCGTGTGACTCACGAGATTCTCGAAGGTCTTCTGGCCAACGACCTCCGCGGGGCTTGTTCGAACGCCATTGTCGCGCATCCCGCCGGTATCCTGGGTGGTGTCGATCACCTGTTGACCGGCAAGGTGGAACGAGTCGATACCAGCTTGCTGCAAACACTCATGGAGCACGACATCGTCCCCGTCATTCCTCCAATTGGAATCGATGGCACGGGGAGTTCCTTTCGACTGAATTCGGACGCAGTCGCGGTGGAACTGGCCAAGACCTTGCGAGCGGTGAAACTGGTGTACCTCAACACGGAGGGAGGAGTCTGCCGCGATGGTGCGGTGGTGCGACAGATGACAGTCCAGGAGGCCGAAGCGTTCCTCCGCCGCTACCGCCTGGAATTACCTCCAGAAACTGTGACCAAACTCACGCACGCGATTCGAGCGGGTAAGGAAGGGGTCGAGCGGGTTCACATCATCGATGGCCGGGAGCAAGAGGGTTTGCTTGGGGAAGTGTTCTCCAACGAGGGCATTGGTACTCTAGTCTACGCCAACGAGTATCAGGCGATCCGCCCCGCACAGAAGAAGGATGTCCGGGCTGTGTTCAACCTGATTCAACAAGGCGTTCAGAACGACGAATTGGTACGGCGGTCCCGTGTCGAGTTAGAAAAGATCATCAGCGATTACTACGTGTTCGAGGTCGATCGGAACGCGGTGGGCTG
>JBGTAO010000565.1:0-8942 GCA_041749835.1 Gemmata sp.
CCTTCTGGCAGCAGGGTTTGGCTTCCCCATTCCTGAAGAGTTGCCAGTGATTACCGCCGGGATTCTGGTTGGGCATGCCGACACTTCGTTGAAGTGGTACATCATGCTGCCGGTGGTCATGCTGGGTGTGGTGATTGGCGATGCTGTCTTGTACGGCATCGGTCGAATCTGGGGTCACCGTTTGCTCGATCTCCAGTGGGTGCAGCGTCACTTTGTTCCCGCGGAGAAGCGGCACGAGATCGAGAAGAACTTTGCCGATCGCGGGATCATGGTGCTGCTGGGCGCTCGCTTACTTCCCGGCATCCGCACACCGATCTTTCTGATGGCGGGTGTGCTCCGTGTTCCCATTGGTCGCTTTCTGTTCGCCGATCTTGTTTATGCGATTCCGCTGGTCAGCGTTCTGTTCTGGCTCTCGTATCTGCTCACCGATCAGATGTTGATCGTGTTCAACAAGATCGATGAGTACCGCCCCCTGGTGATGGTGGCGATTCTCTCCGCATTCGCGGGTGCGTTGATTCAGAAGTTCATCATCAGTCGCCATGTGTCGACGGGTGAAGCTCCGCATGTTCCCATGATTATCTCCAGGCCGGCCGAGGCCATCTCGCATGTGTTGGAATCGGCGGTTGTGAAGGTGAAAGGGCGGCATCATTCCGAGCACGGTGAGAAGCCCGAAGGGCCGCCACCTCAGGAAGAAAGCCCTCCACGAAAACCGGAAATCAACGGTTCGCCTCCCAAGTTCGAGCCCGATTCTCCGTCGGAACCCATTGCCATTCACCCCACGAACCAGCCCAAGTAATCGTGCTTATTTGGCAAGTGTTCCGTCCTTGAGCAAGCGTGCGAGATATGCATGCCATTGCTTCTCGAACGGGCCGAGCTCTTGGCCCACGAGTTCCATAAATGCTGCTCGGGATTCGCCACCTGAGTTGAGTGCGATCAGGTATTTGTGCAGTGCCGGCGTACCGATGAGCCGCCGCTCAAACGTGAGATAATAAGCCAGTGCCCAGCTTGTGAGGTAAGCACGCTCGGCAACGCCCCGTTGGTCGCTGTGCGACGCGAGGAAGGCATCTTTCCCCGACACCAGCAGATCGCTGAGCCGTACCAATGGGCCGCCGTTCTTGCCTTTGAGCCAGCCTTGAGCTTGTTCCAGTCGCCGGGGGTCGGGCCAATCGGCTCGCAGTTCGCCTGCCTCCACCACGGCGGTCTCGAACATTTGTGCCAAGCCTTCGTTGAGCCAGCGCGGGAGTTCTCCAGTCCCTTTCCCGGACTTCACCTCCGCAGGTGTGCGCGGGGGGTACACGAATGTTGCAACATACGCATGGAATGCTTCGTGGTAGAGCAGCGAGGAAAGCCGGCCGGTCGCTTGATCGAACTTCTTGCCATTGGCGGAATCTGCAGCCCAAACCCGTTTGCGATCGCGGTCGACCAGTTCCAGATAGCGATCGAGCTCGGGCTTCTTGTACAGCTTGCGCACCGTTTCTTCATACCGCCCCAGCGCGACGATTTCCTGAGCATGGTGGATGCGCGCGGCTTGTAACTCGGTTCCCAGTCGCTTCAGATCGCTACCACACAGAACGCGGTTACTCTGTAAATCGAACACCGCGGGGTTCAGCAAGTTTCCTTCACCCAGTGGCCCAAGCAACGCTCGATATTCGTCCGGATCGGTGGCCAGCATCACTTGCGTCGGTCGGGCATCGGGAGCATTGGATGGAAGGATGCGGGTGAACGCGGCATAGATCTGTTCGAGGCGAATCGCGGATCGGCGGGTCAGTTCCTCGGAACCGGAGCAAATGAGCGTGAAGTACTCGGAGGAATAGCGTTTGGCACCATCGGGCTGACCGGGCCAATCCGCGACTACGAGTTCCAGCGATTCCATTCGCTTCCGTTCACCCTCGCCACGCGGGTCGAGTTCGGAGAGTCGCTCCTGGAGCACCTTGCGATCCGCATCCGAAAGCCGATTGACCTTCGCAATCTCGGCCGTGGTGAAGAGGCTCGTGAGTGTGACCGTGGGTCGCCCCGGTGGGCGTGACACCGTTTGGAAGCGAATGCCATCCGGTCCTTCCGACAGGATTAGCCCCTGGAACTTCGCCCCATTGGTGAGCACGAGTTCGTCATAACGCCAGTTGGACGCAGGGGTGAGTGCGGGTGGTTGTGCGACCGCGACTCCGAACCCGACTAGAAGCAAAAGGATAGCGAGTTGGCGCAACATCATGGTGATCTCTTCACGGGAGGCTATTAATCATTGTGCGATGTGAAACCAAACAGTGGAAGTGCTCTCGGCTGTTTCTCACGAGACGCCAGGAGATCGCCGAGGTGAACGATGGCTCTTTCCGATCTTGTTGTGGCGATCACAGGTGCCAGTGGTTCGCCGTACGCGCAACGGTTGGTGGAGGTGCTACTACGGGCGGACCGCACGGTTCATCTCACGATTAGCCCCGCGGCGGTGGAAGTGTTTGAACGGGAAGTCGGGCCAACACTCCGTCTGGGCGAGGGCGAGTTTGAACCACAATCGCTATTGGGTGCGGGGTGCCAGGGTCTGGATCTGTCTCGCTTGCATTACCACCAGTTTCGCAATTTCCAGGCCGGCATTGCGAGCGGCTCGTTCTTGACCGGTGGCATGGTGATTTGCCCCTGCAGCATGGGAACGTTGGCGGCGATCGCGCACGGAATTTCGGAGAACCTCATTCATCGCGCGGCCGATGTTCACCTCAAGGAACGGCGCAAGCTCGTGCTGGTGCCCCGAGAGACGCCGCTGGGCTTGATTCAACTGCGGAACATGACCGCCGTCACTGAAGCGGGGGCCGTCGTACTGCCAGCCATGCCGGCCTTCTATACGCAACCCCGCACGGTGGCAGATCTGATCGACTTCGTGGTGGGACGGATCTGCGATCAGTTGGCCGTCGAGCACCGCTTGATGGAACGCTGGGGCCAGAACCCGTAACGGGGGCAGTGGGCACGCTGCTCGATCGTCGCGCCGAATTACCGAGGATCTCGTCAGCACCCGTGGGTTCGAGCTTCAACAATTCTCACAAATTCCTCTGGTGTCGCATTCTCGATGACGGTATGCCGCACGCACCCAGAGGGTATTGACCCGCGTGATTAATCAGGGAGGTGAACCATGCGCTGCATGCTCATGGTGGGGATAGCATTGGCGCTCGTGGGTGTGTGCGGCAGCTCTGCAGCCTGGGGCCAATTCGCTTCGGATCGGAAAGCGCCTCCCAGTGTTCCGGCGGCCACCCCAGGTTCACCGCAACCGCCGGCTTCTCCGGCGTTACCGCCTGGTGTTCCGGGATTGGGGAGTCGGCCAAACTCGCCAGTATTGGGCACTCCCGGTGGTGTGCGGCCCACGGGTGGGTTCACGCTTCCGCCGCCTTCGGGTGTCCAACCCACAGGTTACGCGACTCCCCAACCTCAACGAGCGAGTCCGGCTATTCCAGACGTTTCCATGCCCTCAGTCTTGCCAGCCGACCACCCGTGGTTGTTGAAGCCCGATTCTGGGGAGTACTTCATTGTTGTGAAAAGCTACTCGCGACCCAACCGGCCCGATCCGGGCGATCCGGGTAAGTCGTCGCGTGAGTTGGCCGAGGCACTTGCTACCGAGATCCGGGAGACGTTTCGCGTCCAGGCGTTCCTGTACGAACACATCTCGGATGAGCGGAAAGCCGAAATGGCTGCAGTGGCTGCCGCCCGCGAGCGGGCTCGCCTGTTTGCAAATCAACTGGAAAAGCACAAGCAACAAGCCCAGATCCAGGGCATGGAATTCCTCGCACCCGATAACGTGATTCGCTACAAGTCGGTGAACTATCGCGATCAAGTTGCAGTGCTGGTTGGCGGATTCAAGAGCGAAGACGATGCACGGAAAGCGCTCGACAAGGTACGAACGTGGCCTTCACCCAAAGATAAGATTCTGATGGACGGGGCCGCGATTCTTCGGGATGGCCCCAACGGGAAGCAGGTTCTCGAACAGGGGCATATCAACCCGTATCTCACCGCGAGCATCGTTCCGAATCCGACGATTGCCCGTGCGGCTCCCGCGGCGCAGCCTCAGGGGCTCGACCCCTTCGTGGTAATGCTCAACAAGGATCGGCCTTACAACCTCATGAATGCCACAAAGAGTTGGACACTCGCGGTCAAGTCGTTCAGCGCACCGGTAGAAATTGTCAGTAAGGATACCGAAGCGAGCGTGATGAAGAAGTTCGGCAGTAGCAAGGGTGCAGATGCGTTGAAAGCTGGGGCCGAGCAGGCGGAATCGATGGCGAAGATGCTGCGAGAACTGAAGGATAAGGTCGGAAACTCACTCGGGCTGGAAGCCTTTGTGCTGCATACCCGCTTTTCGAGCATCGTCACAATCGGGCAATTTGATGGCCCCAACGACCCGGCACTGATTCAGTTGCAGAACCTGCTGAACAAGATGAAGCTGAATGTGACCGAGGATAAGATGGGGGGGCGGGCCGTCACAAACACGCCCACGTTGTTTGGGACGATGATGCCCATTCCGGTACCGCGCCCGGCCAATCCGTGAGTGTTCATGGTTGCGGTCGGCCGTCTTGCTGCTCCGAGCGCGGAGCCAGGAGTGGTTCGCCGTCGTGATCGCCGGTGTGGCAGCCGTGAGCGACAATCGGCAGTGGCAACAGTAGCGCCAGAACGCCAATGGCGCGCCAATAGCGCTCAACCGGAGCCCCAGTTGCAACACTGGGGCTCCGAGTCGTGAACCACGAATTGCATTGTTGCCGCGTGCTCACTTCTTCCCTTTCAAGTGCTTGTCCAGAAACGCAAACGTGACCTTCTCGGCTTTGGCCATGTCCTTGGCATTCCAGCCGCCATGCCCGGCAAAGGGAATTGTTACCATCTCGACCTGGCAGCCCGCTTCCTTGAGGGCGTTACGAAACGTTTCGGAGTGCTTGACCGGCACAATGAGATCGATCGTGCCGTGGAGGATCAGGATCGGCGGCGCGTCTTTGCACACATAGGTGAGTGGCGACGCTTTCTTGTAAAGCATCGGGTCCGATTTCACTTCCTTGCCGAACACGGGCACGATGTATCCATCCTCGATTCCCGGCGTGGCCGCGTAAAGACTCAGATCGGTGGGGCCGAAGAAATCGACCACGCATTGCACTTTGCCACTGACATCTTTGTGGTCGCCCACATCGAACCCGGCAGACTTTTCACAGAGCCCCAACAGAAGCGACAGGTGCGCTCCGGCAGAGAAGCCCACGGCGGCAAACTTGTCGGGGTTGATCTTGTATTTCTTGGCATTGGCCCGCAGAAAGCGCACACTGGCCCGGGCATCTTCAATCATTGCCGGGAACTTGTGCTTGGGTGCGAGCCGATAACTGACGGAAGCCGCCACGTACCCACGCTGTGCGGCCAGTTCGATCCAACTGGGAATCGGTTTTCCGTTCGCGTCTTTGCTAGCAGTCGAGAGATTGGTACGGCTGCCACCCTGCCAGGCACCACCGTGGAACATCACCAGTGCGGGGAAGGGACCGTCGCCGGCTGGGAAGGCGATATCCAGTTTCAGCTTTTCGCCACCAGCGGTGGCATACTCCACACCCTTCTCGACTCGGATCGCCGGTTCGGTCTTGGCTGCGTGAACCAACATCGGTGACGCGAGCAGTGTGGCCAGTAGCAGGACGTGCTTCATCAAGATCTCCGGGGCGATTCGGCGACAGTGCGAGATTCAGCGAGCGAGGGGTTCCGACGACAACTCCTCACAGATCGTTAGCGGATGGCGGCTTCGACAACTTCCCCGGCGACATCGGTGAGCCGTTCATCGCGGCCCGAGTGGCGGAAAGTGAGTTTCTCGTGATCGAGCCCAAGAAGGTGGAGAATCGTCGCGTGGAAGTCGTTCACCGAAACCGGGTCTTGCACGGTGTTCAGCCCGAATTCGTCGGTTTCCCCAATCACCGTGCCACCCTTGGCACCACCGCCGGCGAGCCACATCGTGTAACCGAGCGGGTTGTGATCGCGGCCCTTGCTGCCCTGGCTGTTGGGGGTGCGACCGAATTCACTGCACCAGACGATCAGCGTATCGTCGAGAAGCCCACGCTGTTTCAGATCCTTCAGCAGTGCGGCAATTGGTTTGTCGACATGGCCACACATCTTCTCGTGGTTCTCGTTGACGTTGTCGTGCGCGTCCCACTGTGTGATGAGCGGGCCGCCGCCAGAATAGACCTGCACGAACCGGACGCCGCGTTCGACCAGCCGGCGAGCCAGAAGTAAGCGGGTGCCGAAGTCGGCCGTGCGAGCGTCGTTCAGTCCATAGGCGGTGCGTGTGGCCGCGGTCTCGCGTGAAAGATCGACCGCTTCCGGTGCGTGCTTTTGCATGCGGAAGGCCAGTTCGTAGCTTGCCGCTCGCGCGTCCAGTTCCGTATCGCCGGGTGGGGTGTTCCGCGCGTTCAACTTGTTCACGAGATCGAAGGAACGCCGGTTCTGCTCCTCGCTCACCTCAGCGGGTGGGCGGAGGTTCAGAATGGGGTTTGGCCCTTTGCGGAGGAGCGTGCCCTGATACACAGCGGGGAGGAAGGCCGCCGACCAACACGGCGCGCCCCCTTCTGGAACGCCTTCCGGTTGTGGCATCACGCAGTAAGCAGGCAGGTTGTCGCTGACACTTCCCAGGCCATAGGTGACCCAACTGCCCAGGCTCGGAAAGCCCATGATGGTGCGGCCGCTGTGCAACTCGTAGATCGCCGGCGCGTGGATCGTCGAATTACACCAGCACGAACGCAGAAAGCAAATGTCGTCGGCACAACTTGCGATGTTCGGAATCAGATCGGAGAGCTCGATGCCGCTCTGGCCATGCTTGGCCCACTTGCGGGTGCTCGGAATGGTCACTTCGCCGCCGCTAGTGAACTGGCTTTTGGGCCGGCCAGTGGATTCGGGTAACGGCTTTCCCGCCCACTTGGCGAGTGCGGGCTTGCGATCGAAGAGATCCATCTGGCTCGGGCCGCCGACCATGAACATGAAGATTACCCGTTTGGCCCGGGCTTCAAAATGGGGCTTCTTGGCCGCGAGTGGGTTCTTGGCAGCTGCGATTGCCGGTGCCTCGGCGGCTCGGCTTTCGTGGTGTGCCAGCCAGTTGAGCGCGATACCGCCCAGCCCGCCACCGGATCGGAACAGGAACTCACGCCGCGATTGGGCAAGGGGAGTGTGTCGGTTCATGACTTGAAGGTACTCCGAGCGGGGGCTTCATGCAAGGACGGCTGAGGTGTGGTGGTATATTTGGGGGAGCCGGGTTTCCTTCCCAAATGCAGTGGAGATTGTGATGTTTTGGCCTGTTCTCGCGGCTCGCCTCCTGGTGGGGCTTATGTTTATCGTTTTCGGATTGAATGCGTTCCTGGGCTTCATCCAGATTCCTCCGCCATCCACTGAGGTCGCACAACGCTTCATGAAAGTGCTCTATGTCGATTCCCATTACCTTAAAGCGGTGAAGGTACTCGAAATCCTTGGGGGAACACTGCTGCTACTCAATCGATTTGTTTCCCTGGCCGTTGTGATCCTGATGCCGATTGCCGTTAATATTCTCTTTTACGAGATCTTTCTGACCGGCAGTGTGGGGCCGGGTATCATGCTCGTGGCTCTCCTGAGCTTCTTGCTTCTGGCCTATCGCCGGCAGTTCGCGCCAGTATTCGCGAGCAACCCAAAAATCGAGTAACCTGAACGGATGTCGGAATTGGGCAATGGTTGCCTGATGCGCCCCAATTGATCTCTGCAAATCGCCGGGTGAGCGTGCTCGAATCGGTACTATTCATTTGTGCATTCCTTTCTGCCAGTTGTCAAACGGGTTCCGTGCCGCCTTCGGCTGCCTGGGTTCGTGCCGAGAACGATGGAGCGGGTGCCGGCGTCGTGGTCGATGTTCGCAAGAAGCTCCTGATCACCTGCCGGCACCTGGTCGCGGATCGCACCCAGGTCGATGTGATCTTCCCTTGGGTGGAGGGCGGCGAACTCGTGACCGATCGCGCCACGTATCTTCGGAATCGGGCGAGGCTTCGCGAGCGGGGCTTGCTCGTCACGGGGCGGGTCGTTCGCATGTCCGACGAATTCGATCTCGCCTTGCTCGAACTGGAGTCCCTACCACTTGGAGTGACGGCTGCGGTACTCGCACCCGAGACACCACGGCCCGGTGAACAGCTGTGTGTGGTTGGCAATCGCCTTGATCTGCAAACCGTCTGGAATCACACGACTGGCCCGGTGCGGGCGCTCGGTCGGTTATCGGAGGGTTACTTCTGGCGTGGGAAGAAGCTGGCCACCAACGCCGAGGTGGTGATTGGCCAACTTCCCACCGAAGAGGGCGATAGCGGTGGACCCGCTTACAACGCGGCGGGCGAGTTGGTCGGAATCGCAGCGGCACTCCGGCGACAGTCCCCCAATAGTGCCATCCTGATTGCAACCGCACAGATTCGCCAGTTCCTCGAACAACCCGCGTTGCCACCGAAACAAACTCAATCAGCCAACTCCATCGCCGACAAGCTCACCCGGGCGACGGTGTGGGTTTCGCCAACAGCCACTGCGACCGATCGTACGGGCGTGCTGATTGCCAAAGATCTCGTGTTGACGAATGGGAAGGGCATGACGGCTGGCGATCAAGTTGGGCTGGCGCTTCCCCTGGGATCACACGATCAGCGGAACCAGGAACGGTCGGCCTATCGCGATCCACTGGAACTCCAGTTGCGTGGCTTGTGGCGGAGCGGCGTGATTCTGGCAGTCGACTCCAACAAGGAACTGGCACTGATTCGGCTGAACAAGCCAATCGAGGAGGCGCTGTCGGTTCCCCTGGCTAGGCGGTTGCCCCGCAATGCGTCTCCGATTCATGCGATGAACCATCCGCGTGGACTGGAGTTTGCGTGGGTCTATTCCGCAGGATCGATTCGCCAGCAGGGGCGGTTGCCGCTGATACTGGGAGAACGTGCGAAGCCGGTGGCTGTGCTGTTGTGTCAGTTACCAGC
>JBGTAO010000566.1:0-4969 GCA_041749835.1 Gemmata sp.
TGGCCGAACTGTACGCCGTCAGTGGCAACCTGCCGGCCGCCAACACCATTCTTTACAACGAATTGCCCTGGAGCCGGAAATACAGCAACCGCAAAGTACTGATGGATCACCGCGCAGCCGTCGAAGCTGCGGTGGCCGCACTCCCGAAAACGACCACACCGGAAGATGAGCTGTTCAACCAGCCCGATGCGGGAAACTCCGGCGACCCGACCACCGATCCCGCACCGCCCATCAGTATGCGAACCGTCTGGATCTACTTTGGGGCCGTGGTCGTTCTTGCGTTTCTCGCACTGTTGCGGGCCATCGGTCGACGCAACCGGGACACATCACGCCCAACCCGTAAATCAATCGGCTGACGATAGCAGCGCTCCGCGGTCGTGGGGCCACCAGAACTCGAGTGAGAATAATTGTGGGCTTTTATTCTGGACTTCTTGATCTTATTATGCACAATCGAGGCGAGTCGGTTCCTCGGCCACGGTGGTTCGAGTGAGCCGCAAGCAGCACCTCCGGCGGAGGCAGGTCATGGCGACGGTAACGATGATCGCATTTGCAGCGGTGATTGGCTTTGGTGTGTACGGGCTCAGCGCGATGTTGTTTCGGAGGCCGCACCACAACACCAGCGCCGGTGCCTTGTGATCTGATCAACAGTGTGTTAGCGTGTCTCCGCTGTGGTTCCCTGCGAACCACCTCATTTCCGGAGACACGTCCATGTCGTGGCGCAGTATCGCATTTCTCGCCGCAATCAGTGCGTTTGTTCTTCCAGCTCAGGCTCGTACTCACGAAGACGAGAAGCCCAAGGTCATTTCTCAGTTCCGGGAGCAAGAGGGTCACATCTGGGCCGTGGCTGTCACACCCGATGGCAAGCATGTCGTCTCGGGAAGTGGCGATGGCGATGTGCAAATGTGGGCGTTCGACACTGGCAAAGCGGTTCGGCGGTTCGAAGGCCACAGTGGCGCGATCTGGAGCCTAGCCATCACCCCGGACGGCAAACGGGTACTCACCGCTTCCGATGATAAGACGGTCAGTGTTTGGGATGTAGCCACTGCCCGCGAACTCCAACGCTTCGACAAGCACGATGGCCGGGTCCGCGGCGTTTCCATCAGTGGCGACGGCAAACGGGCTGTCAGTTGCGGCATCGGCGAGGTTTACATCTGGGAGATCGCCACCGGGAAGGAACTTCACAAGCTTGTCGGTGGGAACTCGCCCTTTCACGCGGTCGCCTTTTCCCCGGACGGCAAACTCATCGCCGCAGTCGATGGCGACGCCACAACACCCGGGTTCGTGCGGATCTGGGATTCGGAATCGGGCAAGGAACTTCACAAGCTCAAAAGTGGCAACGCTCCCATTTCCGCCGTTGCCTTCTCACCCGATAGCAAGACACTCTTGACCGGTGGTCACGACAACCAGGCGCACGTTTGGGATGTGGCAACCGGCAAAGAATTACGAACGCTGGAGGGGCACAAGCAATGGATCGAAAGTGTCGCGTTCTCGCCGGATGGCAAGCGCATCGTGGCCGGAAGCCGCGATGGCGATGTGCGCGTGTGGGCAGCGGATACCGGCAAGGAATTGATGAAGTGGCAGGCGGACCCGCAAGGGTTGCTCATCGCGGTCTTCGGGCCGGATGGCAAGTCGATCGTCACGGGCGGGATTGAGAAGATTGCCAACGTGTGGGAATTGAAGTAGTGCCAGTGCCAACCTGGTTCGCGAACCAACGTGGCGGCGAAGTTGTTGGTTGTGCCGATCGGCGGTTCATGTCGTGTACCGCGCTGTGAGGGTTCGCCATGCCGGATTGGTTCTACCGCACCATCTCGCGCCCAATCCTGTACCGCATGGGTCCACGGCCCGGTCGGTCGTTGGCGCTCGGTTTTATGGGGCGGCTTTCGCGCTTGCCCTTGGGAACAACTATCATCGACTGGCTCGGCCACATGCGCGCCGATGACCGATTGGCCGTGACGGTAGCAGGGGTTTCGTTTCCATCTCCCGTTGGGCTGGCATCCGGGTTGGATGTCGAAGCGGTGGCACTGCCCGCGCTGGCCCGCTTCGGCTGCGGTTTCCTCACCATCGGCCCGGTTGCCGTGAACCCGCCGCCGAACCGTCCCGAAGTTGAGCGCGACGACACTCGTGAAACTATCGGCTTTCCCGATGAGCATTCCCCACTCGGATTGGCCACGGCGCTCGACCGAATCAGGGAAGCGGCCGCGCTGGGTGTGCCCCTCGTGGTGCGGATCGCTCCCCAAAATTCGCACGAAGCCGGTGTGCTTGCTGCTGCAGTTGCACCGCATGCCCGCCTGATCTTGTTGCCCGTGGGAAGCGATGTGGGCATCGCTGTGGCGAATGCGAGCGCGGTTCCGGTGTTCGTCGAGGTGCCCACGAACGAACCGCACGAGAAACTCGCTGCGGCACTGGCGGCAGGGGCAACTGGGGTGTTGGTGACTGGCGAGCTTCCACGCCCGGTCGGTGGTGTCGACATTGGCGCGGCAGCACGAGACCCGGCGCAACAAGGTGTGCGGGCCATCCGAGAGCAGTTCGGCCCCGAGTTACCCATCGTGGCATGCGGCGGTATTCACGAACCAGAAGACGCGCTCGCGGTTCAAGCGGCCGGGGCGAATCTCATTGGGATCGATAGCGGCCTGGTGTTCACTGGCCCGGGTTTGGTGAAGCGGGTGAACGATGCCGTGCTGTACCGCAAACTGACGACCGAAGTGCAAACTCTGGCACCGCAACCCGAACGACCCGCCGAGATGACGTGGTTCTGGACTTTGCTCATGGGCGTGGGGATGTTGATCGGTAGCGTTCTGGCTTTGGGGATTGCGACCACGCGGGTAGTGCTGCCCTACGACGAAGCCTTCCTAAACATGTCGCGCGCCGAACTCGCAACCATCAACCCTCGATTGCTGGCGTTCATGGCGCACGATCGCGTCTCGGTGGCCGGCACGATGATCGCCGTCGGCATCATGTATGTAGGTCTGTCGCTGGGGGGTATCCGCCGTGGCTTGCACTGGGCGATGGTGGCCGTCTTCACCTCGGCATTCGTGGGGTTCTCGAGCTTCTTCCTGTTCCTGGGATTTGGCTACCTCGATACGCTGCATGCCTTCGTGACGGCGTGCTTGCTGCAACTGCTGCTGCTGGGCGTCCACGCCAAGCTCGGAACGCACAGACCCGAGGTGCCGCCCACCCTGAAGAGCGATCGTGCCTGGCAGCGAGCCCAATGGGGGCAACTGCTCCTCGTGTTCCATGCGTGTGGCGTGATTGGTGCGGGGCTGGTGATCTCGATGGTCGGAATCACGCATGTCTTCGTTCACGAAGATCTGGAGTTCATGCAAACGACGACCGAAGCACTGACCGCAGCCAATCCGCGCTTGTTGCCAATGGTGGCACACGATCGCGCGACCTTTGGCGGCATGCTGGTTTCGACAGGGTTGGTGTTGCTCTTGTCCACGCTGTGGGGCTTTCGAGCGGGTAATTCCTGGCTCTGGTACACATTTCTGGCGGCGATCGTGGCTGGCTATGTTCCCGCAATCGCTGTGCACTTCCTGGTAGGCTACGACGACTGGTTCCACCTGTTGCCCGCGTGTGGCGGGTTCGCGCTGGCACTATTCGCCCTACTGCTGGCCCGGCCGCTGCTCTGTCAGTCGGTAGCGGAGTTACGGGCCGCGTGGGAGCGGATCGGCGACAAACCGATTGGAGGTTGAGCCCGCTTGCTTGACTGGGAATCGCCCCGGAGTAAAGTGGGACGGCTGGCTTATTCCAACCTCTCTTCCGAAGGAGTTCCCCGTGGGGCTATTCGACAATCTGTTTGGTGGCAGTGGCGGCGACAAAACCGTTACCAAACAAGAAGCGTTTACTGGTATCCTGCTCGCGGCCGCGGCCGCGGATGGACACATCAGCGAGGAAGAAGCTCAGGGGCTCTGGACGGCCATCGAACGCATGAAGTTGTTCTCGAACTTCACACCCGACAAGTTCAACAAGATGATGGACACGCTGCTGAAGTTCCTCAAGAAGGGTGGCCCCGATCTACTTGTGGAGAAGTGCGTGCCCGCATTGCCGGACGAACTCCGGGCCACGGCGTTCGCCAATGCGTGCGATCTGGTGCTGGCCGATGGAGTCGTCGAAGCCGAGGAGAAAGCGCTGATCGAAAAGCTCCAGAACCGCCTCGAAATCCCTGGCGACGAGGCCATGGATATCGTGCGCGTGATGATCGTGAAGAACCGCGGGTAACGTCGCCACCTCGGCGCGGTAGAATGAACCCCACTCCAGGCCCATCCGTCGGACAAACGGATGGGCCTTTCCACTCTCTTCTTCAGGTTCCGCCTCATGCGATCCCTTCATTTGACGCTCGCGGTTCTCGTTCTTGGGGGCACAACAATGACGGCAGTCTCGGACGAGGGCATGTGGCTGCTGAACGCTCCCCCACGCGAACAGCTTCAGCAAAAGCACGGCTTCGAACTCACCGACGCCTGGTTGAACAATGCCATG
Source organism: Gemmata sp. (assembly GCA_041749835.1). Lineage (GTDB taxonomy): Bacteria > Planctomycetota > Planctomycetia > Gemmatales > Gemmataceae > Gemmata. The sequence continues at coordinate 4,477 of JBGTAO010000566.1, forward strand.
CTCGCCTCGGTGCGAATCAACAGTGGTGGCAGCGGTGGCTTTGTCTCCCCGGAAGGGTTGGTTGTCACCAATCACCACGTTGCCGCCGATTCCGTGCAGAAGCTGAGTAAGCCCGGTTTCGATCTCTACAACGATGGCTTCTACGCCGTCACTCGCAATGCCGAATTGAAATGCCCGGACCTGGAAATCAACGCGCTTTGTGAGATCATCGATGTGACCGCCGAAGTGAATGCTGCCGTGAAGGCTGAGATGACACCGGCCGAGGCGTTCGCCGCACGCCGAGCCATTATGGGCAAGATCGAGAAGGACTCGCTCGACAAGACGGGCTTCCGTTCCGATGTGGTCACGCTCTACAACGGCGGGCTCTATCACCTGTATCGGTACAAGAAGTACACCGACGTACGGCTCGTCTTCTCGCCCGAGAAGGCGATTGCCAGCTTCGGCGGCGATGTCGATAACTTCGAGTACCCCCGGCATAGCCTCGATGTTTCCT
>JBGTAO010000567.1:0-6208 GCA_041749835.1 Gemmata sp.
GTTACAGTAATCGATACCGCCCGATTGCTTCTGGTTCTAATTGGCTCAATCACAACTGGTGCCGCGATCTCGATGCGACCCGATCTGTGGTGGGTCTGGGCACTGGGATGCGTTGGTGCAGTACTGGGAATCTGGGGACTCCCCGAACACTGGGATTCGTTCCGGCTTCTGTTCACGGCGCTGTCGGCACTCACGGGGGTATTTGCCGTCGTGCTGAACTGCCCGCTGCGATACCGCATTGGGATACTTTCCGCTTTGATCATCTTTCACTTCACCGGGATTTTCATGGCCACTACGTCGCCCCCCGCGACGCCATGGCTCACCGAACAATCGTTTCTCCGGGTGTTCAACCCGTACCTTCAGTTTGTGTATCTCCGGAATGCCTACCACTTCTACTCTCCCGATCCCGGGCCTGCGAGTGTGCTGGCGTTCCACCTCAAGACCGAAACGGGTACAGACCCTGTGACGGGCGAGAAGCAGTACTCCACACAATGGGTTGTCATTCCCAAGCGGCCTGCCGATGTCCGCGATCCGATGGGGCTGACGTATTACCGGCGTTTGTCGCTTACCGAGCAGTTATCGCGCGGCAACGCTGGGCTTGTGGTTCCTACCGATCAATTCGAGAAGTCGGAAGTGTGGTTGCGGCGCAATAACCAACGCACGACTATTCCGTTTCACCCGATCGATCCGGTCCAGATCCAATACCGCCTGCCGAACCCGGATGTCTTGCGGTATGTGCTGCCGTCTTATGCTTCGCATGTGATTTTGGAGAACACACCGGACGCCGCAACAGCCGGTCGCACCACGGTGAAGGTGTATCGTCTCGAGCACCGGACCATGCCCGTGGAGCACTTTGTGAAGGGCTTCAGCCCGTATCACCCGGGGACTTACCGGCCGTACTTCCTGGGGGAATTCGATGCCCATGGGAACTTGCTTAATCCACAAGAAGAACTCTTGTACTGGTTGCTCCCCGTGATCCCGCGGGTGCCAGCACCGAATGATCCCTACAAGAAGGACTACGTGGACTTTATGTCGGTGCATGCACTTGAGTTGTCGGCGGATGAGGTGCTTGCGGCAGAAGAGAAAGAAGGCCGCGTCTTTAACTGGAGCCAGTTGCGATGAGTACCTCAACACCGAAGCCCGAACTGGACCACGAAGCCCGGATCTTCACTCCGGAGGCCGTGTACCGCTCACCCTGGCAACGTTGGAAGGACTTCTGGTTCAAGGCCGCCGACCCAACGACGCTGGCCTTTATCCGCATCTGCACCGGCTTGTTGGTGCTGTATATCCACCTGGCGTATAGCCTCGACCTGCAAGCGTTCTTTGGCAAACACGGCTGGTATGCCGCAGCGTTCATTGAAAAAGAACGCCAGGAAAGCCCTTCCTATGTCAGCTCGTTCTGGGACTGGGATGCGAATTATGCCTTCCCACGGCTGTCCGACTTTCCACACCGCCGCCAGGCGTTGATGACATTCCTGCGTGGGCTTCCAACCGACAAAACGGAACGTGCTGCCGCGCTGCGGTACCTGAACCGAGCGAATGAGTTTGCGTACCCCGATGATTTTCGGATCGCGCTCTACTATCTGCAAAGCATGGGGACACGCCCCGAGGAGTTGAACAATTACCTCACAGTATTGCTCGGGGGGGAACTTGAATCGCCTGAGCGTACCGCGGCGTACACCCGCGATACGCCCCCAATGTTTCGCAGTCTCCCGGTCGAAACGCGATCGCAAATCGCGGATGAAATTCGGGCGATGTGGACCACCCTGGGCCGAATGAGTTGGACCGACCCCGACCGAGATCGAACCTATGTGTTCAACCACCTGGTCGAGGTGGCACCGGAGCAACGTAAATCGCTTATCGATTACATCAACACCCTGCCCGAAGATGCTGTGGAGCGTGCCAAACTCCTAGATTACTTGGAGTACTGGAATAACGATCCGCGCAAAGCCTATCGCCTCGGCTCCGGGATCTTTTCAGTGTGGTTTCACGTCACCGATCCCACACAGATGGCGATCATTCACATCGGTGTGCTGATTGTGATTTTCCTGTTCACAATTGGCCTGTTTACCCGCGTCACCTCGGTGCTGGTTTGGCTTGCGTGTGTCGGGTACATCCACCGAACGCAGCAAGTGCTGTTCGGCATGGATACCATGATGAACATTTTGCTCTTCTACTTGATGATCGGGAATAGTGGGGCTGCACTGTCTGTCGATCGACTGATCGCGCGCTACCGCGCGGTTCGAGCGAGTCTGAAGCGTACCGGTACGCTCGATCCCCAGACGAGTGCCTTCCTGGCTTATCCGCCGCCATCGGTTGGTGCGGGCTTCGCCGTACGGTTGCTGCAGATTCACTTTTGCTTCATTTACGCGGCGGCCGGGCTATCCAAGCTCAAGGGGCAGTCGTGGTGGGGCGGGCAGGCATTCTGGGAAGTGGTGGTGAACCCTGAGTTCACGCTGATGCAGTACGGTTGGTATGAGAAGTCACTGCGCTGGTTCGCATCGGTGAAGCCGATCTACTATGCAATGACCATCATTGCCGTATGGTTCACATTGTTTATCGAGATCTCGTTCGCGTTCCTGATCTGGACGCGAATGCGTTGGCTCTTGATCCTGCTGGCAACTGCCATGCACGCACTGATCGCGGTACTCATGGGGCTCAATCTCTTCGAACTCCTCATGATCGTGATGTTGCTAGCGTTTCTACCTGATCGCGTTATCCGTGACCGACTTCGCGGTGCTGCCAATCTGGTTCGATACCGATTCCGGTTCAACCCCCAAAACGCTGCACAAGTCCGCGCGGCTGCTTGCACGGCATCAATGGACGTTGATAACCAAGTTGAGCTCGTGCCCGATCGCACTGCAACAGTCCCGGAACTGGTAGGTGCAGACAACCAAGCCGCCACCGGTTCAAACGGGGTGAGCACGATGTTCCGGAACGTCCGGTTGCTGGGCTGGTTTCGCTGGGTTCTCTGGATACCGGGAATTCGGGCACTCTGGGGGCATCGGCTCTTTCCGCAAGGCGATGCAACCCCGCGTGAATCGCCGAAAACGTCCAGTTTGACACCGCGCAGCCCCACAAAGCGAAGTTAATCCGATTTTGGCTCAAGCCGCATACCCCCTTCGGCCGAATATTCCGAGGGGGGAAAGTCCGTCCTGGAACCTGGGTACCCGGACGCGAGAGGAATGCGGCTGTGCCAACTCTGAAGCCGATGTTGTTGCTGATTGGTGTTGTCGCGGGTTTCGCGATGATGCCTGCGGCACAACCACAGGATGATGGTGTCCAGCCCTACTTCTGGCCCCACCGTTCGATTGGCATACCGGTTGACGTGAAACGGATCGGTGAGCTTCCGAATAAGCCCACCGACCTGCAACTCTACTATGCGGTCAATCGTGGGGCCTTTCAGAAAGGTTCCAAGCTACCGCTCAACAACATGCAACAACTCGAAGGTGGTAAACGGGGCTTTCTGTTTTCCGCCGATCGCGATGGCGATTTCGAGTTCACCGTGCAATTCGTCTACAGCGATGGGTCGGTCAGTCCTCGTGCCGACGAACTGACCCCGCAACAACGAATCGTGATCGATACCACCCCGCCGCTCGTGAAGATCTATCCCTCGAACAATGGCGTGGAATGGGTGGCAACCGACGATAACCTCGATGCTCGTGGGATCACACTCCAATGTAAGTGGCCCACCAGCACGGAATGGTCGACCGTGACGGATCGTGCGTTCCGAGCCACGGATCGATTTGCCTGGCAACTGCAGCCCGGGAAAGTGCTGGAAGTACGATTGCTGTCTCGCGATCGAGCGGGCAACGAGGGTTTGTCTCCCATTGTTCGAATTCCACCCGATGGGGCAACGGGTGTGGGATTCCCGCGACCTTCCGCCGCTGGCCAAGAATGGTTGGGTGGTGCGGGATCGAACTTGCCACAAGCGAGGATCGATTACGTCAACACACTCAAGTTCGATGTCGATTACTCGATTCAACGGATGGGGCGATCCGGCATCCAAGCCGCGCATCTGTTTTCGCTTCGCGATCAGGGAAAATGGGAAGCGGTCAAGCGGTTCCCCATGCAGTTAAATGCCTCGGACAAAGAGCAGACGCTTTCGCTTCCCTTCGAGGCCAAAGATGATGGAACTTATGGCTTTTATGTGATTCCGGAGAGCGGAGCGGGTCGGCGAGCAGAAGATCCCAAACGCGAAGACACACCGATGGTGTACGTCGTGGTGGATACCAAAGCACCCTATGTGAAAATCACCGGGGTGCAGGTGAAGCCGGGCGGCACACGCGGCCCGCTTGTCGAGGTCACCTGGGAATCGGCGGACCCCAACCTGATGCCACAGCCGATCAGCCTGGAGTGGTCGCCAGACAAGTCCGCGACCAAATGGAACGAGATGAAATACCGACTCGACAACAACCTGACCAAGACGACCGGCCGCTTCACCTGGGAAGTGCCCGACGAAAAGGTCTGGAAGTTCTGGGTGCGGGCTCGTTCCGTCGATAAAGCCAGCAACACAGGCGAGTTCATCTGGCCCCAGGAAGTGATGGTGGACCTCGAGCAACCGTCGGCAAGCATCGAACGGGTCCGGGGCGGGAATGCACCTCCTGTGACACCTCCCACTTCGCCACCCGGTGGCAGTTCCGGCGGCGGCGACCCACCAGGAGGTGGATCAGAGACCCCTCCGCGGATTCCGAATTCCGGACCACCCGGACTGCCGAAAGTTCCTGATGCAGCTGGCGGAAACGGTTGACCGTTGCTTGGCCCGAAAGGGCCGGCAGGCCCGGTCGCTGACTGACAGATTTACACCTCTCAATACAGCATTTCTGCCACACATTCAGTCGCTGAACACGATTGGTCAGAACACGCTCGCAGCAACTCCTTGATTTTCTTGGCGATCGAGCAATCCGCGCCTGTCCCATCGCAATTGGCACGCGGATTGAATCTGGACCAACGGCGGAATCCTCCCGCGATCCAGCCCACTCTATAGCTGTGACCCCGGGTGTGACCCCGGACGAGAGCCTACAACCTACTGACACTCTGGAGCAGACATGATCGTGAATCGTCGTCATCCACTTGGTGCGCTGTGGCACGAGATCAATCAGGTTCAGGATGAGTTCTCGAAGTGGTTTGGCCGCGCAACAACACCGCAGTCGTCGCCACAGTTCTCGGTTTGGGAAGCGGAGTCTGTCGTCTACGCCGAGGCGGATCTACCCGGTGTCGATCCGTCTCAATTGGATGTGACCATTACCGAGGGGAATCAACTTTCGGTTCAAGGAGAACGCTTGCCACCCGAGTTCACGGGAGCAGCGTGGGTCCGTCAGGAGCGCCCATTTGGCAAATTTGTGCGCCTCTTCACCCTGCCATCACTGGTAGATGCGGACCGGGTCGAGGCCAAATACGAGAACGGTGTGTTACGGCTGATGCTTCCCAAGCATGAGGCAGCCAAGCCCCGAAAGATCGCAGTGAAGTCCGACTGAAGCGGACAAGCGCATGCTGAACCCCATGACACATACGAGGACACCTTGATGTCGAACCTGGAGAATAACCCGACACCCTCAGCAGTACCTGGTGAGGAGGCCGAGCAAACAATCACGATCACGCCGCGTGTCGATGTGATCGAAACTGAGAACGAATTTGTGGTGCTGGCCGATCTGCCCGGCATTCTGCCCGAAGACGTCGATGTTCGTTTTGAGAAAGGTGAACTGTCGCTCCACGGGCAGCGAGCGGCCACGCGGGGCTACGGCCCAACGACCTATCACCGATCGTTCGCAGTCGCCGATTCCGTCGCTGGCGACAAGATCTCGGCGGAGTTGAAAGCTGGCGTTCTCAAGATCCTGCTTCCAAAAGTGGAAGCGGTGAAGCCGAAAAAGATCGTGGTGAATCGTTAACTTTTGCCCCCGGCTCGCCAGCTGAGATCACTGCTGGTGAGCCGTCATTTCTTCATCACGTCCTGAGCGAAGTGATACTCGATCGTCCACTTGGCAGCCTTCCCCGGCGCGAGGTCGTTGATTAGCGTGAATGGTTCCGGGCAAATCGTCGAGCGAAGACCCCATACGTTGAATCGGCTGAATGGCTCGGATTGCGTGGCCGTAATCCGAATACCGCTGGGTGCGTGCTTCATCACAAAGCTCCGGTGAGCCGGGTTGCTGGCCTCGGCACCCTTCAACCCTGCCATGACGGAGCCGTTTGTGAATGTCTTGGTGAAGCG
>JBGTAO010000568.1:0-4039 GCA_041749835.1 Gemmata sp.
GTTTGTGGGGTCGGGCCGCCCGCGGTCCCAGGCAAGCCTGGGAAAAGCGGGGCGACAGGATCAGTGAATCAGGTTCCGGTAGTCGGTGAGTAAGTGTGCGGCTACCTTCCCCTTGATCGCCCCCCAGACCTTTTCGCTGAATTCGCCGGTGAGCAATCCGGCCACGGCTTCCCCGGCGGTGCTCTGAATGTATGCGATCAGGTCGCTGGCCGTCTCCGCGCTGCCCAGGACGATCACTTTTTCGCAGTGTGAATACTCGTTGCTCACCAGGCTCATCAACGGCAACAGTGGAACCGGGTCGGGTGTGTTCACGTAACGGAAGATGCGGCCCGCCAGTTCCCGATCGATAGCCTTGGCTGCATCAACATTTCCAATCATGGGTGCACCGAAGGTATACACCTGATGCACCGGGATAAAGCGCTGCCGGAAGAGCCACGCGGAGAGTAAAGCCAGCGCGCCGCCGAGGCTATGCCCGGTGATCCAGAGCGGGCGATCGCGCTCCTTACGGCGGGCGTCTACTTCTGCGAGCAGTGGGTCCCAGATATCGGAAATGGCACTCACGAATCCCTTGTGGAACCGTGCGCCAACACCCGCAGCCGCGAGATCGGAACCCAGCCGCCCTTCGGGAAGCACCAGCAGGTTCGCCGCATTCGTGATCAGCCAATCTTTGAGCCCGTCGATACTGGTGGGTCCTTCGCTACCGCGAAACGCCACGATGATGTGATCGGCGTTGTGAGCAACATACGCCTGGGTGTTGCTCACACTGATGAACTGCGCCTGCATTCCGAATTCCGCTTCGAACGCAGCGGCCCCGGCTTCGGCGGGCGCGTAAGCAATCTGGCAGGCCGCGGCGAGTGCGGCAGCATTGCGCGGATCGCCGAGTGAATCCTCGAACAGTTCCAGTGCCATGGCATCGTCTCCGGGGGCATCAGTTCAGGTATTCGCGTGTTTGGGGATTGGCGTTCTTCCAGTTTCGCAGGAGTTTGGCGGGCACATTCAGCCCCGTCACGTCGATGTTCTTGAGCTTGGGTAGCGTGAGCAACTTCTCGATCCCGGCCGGGGTCAGCTTCGTTCGGGCCACCCGCACGGCCTCCAGATTGGGCAACTTCTGGATGCGATCCACGGCCGCATCGGTGATCTGCGAATCGTTCAGATTCAACTCGCGGAGTTGTTTCAGTTCCGAGATGTTCTCCAGCGCGGCATCGGTCACATCGGGGTTGCCCATCCGGAGCACGACCACGTCGGTCATACTCGCTACGAGGCTGTAATCGGTACGGTCCCAGCCGGTGAGTGTGACATGGCGTTCCCCGTCCACCAGCTTGTCGCGCTCGCCCAGGTCGATCTTCACCGAGAAGAAGCGGGTGGCGACGATGGGTGTCGCCGCGATGGCCACACCCGTGAGGATCAGCAGCAAGGGCAGCCAGGCCCGGCGAAAATAGCGGTACACGAATAGCAGGTTCAAACCCGGTATTGCGGCGACGAAGCCCCAGAGCGCCGAGACCCGAAAACCACGCACAATGAGCCAGAGTTCGCCCAGTAGTGCAATAGCGGCTCCGGCAGCGATGACGATGATCGCGGTTTCTTCGTTGAACATGGTGGCAGTCGGTGGTGAGGGGGCAACGACACCGACATTAGTAGCGACAGTTCGAGCGAACCGCCAGCGGGATCGGTCCACAATCGTGGGTTGCTCAGGCCATCACCGAGCGGTTGGGACGACTGCGGTCCCGGGAGAGCAACCCGGGCGAGGGTGTGTCATTCCTGGGTCCGTGGACCTCCGGTCCGCTCTTCGCTTGGCGTTTGTGCGGTCGGGACGACTGCGGTCCCGGGGGAGCAACCCGCAGGGGGAGCAACCCGGGCGAACGGAGCGTCAGCCCTCCGGTTGAATCTTCCGTTCGAGTTCGACCACTTGTGGGGCTGACGCCCCGCTCGCCTATAACAGATCCTGTGTCCGACAATCTGCCCCGTTGTCCCATCTCCCGTGAGGTTGGTCCCATGATGCGCACTCTTCTCCTGGTTCCGTTCGCGTTGCTACTCGTAGGCGTGCTGCACACGTCGTCTGTCGGGGTCGCGGCTGAACCCGCCAAGGAGTTCTTCTTCAAGCCCGGCGACCGTGTCGTGTTCCTCGGTGATAGCATTACCGAGCAGTACCAGTACTCGACTTATCTGGAACTGTACCTGACGACGCGGATGCCCCAAGGCAAGTTCGTGTTCTTGAACGCCGGCATTGGCGGCGATACCGCCCAGGGTGGCGCGAATCGGTTCCAATCGCACGTGCTCGACGAGAAGCCCACGGCCATCACCATCAACTTCGGCATGAATGACGGCGGCTATGGCAAGTTCAACCCGCAGGCGAACAAGGTCTTCGTCGAGAAAACCGACGCGATGCTGAAGATGGCCAAAGATGCTGGCGTGCGAGTCGCGTTACTCTCCCCGAACGCGGTAGACCGCCGCAATAAGAGCAACGGCAAGGAGTACGTCGAGACTCAGAAGCAGTTCTACGCTCCGCTCAAGGGACTTGCAGAGAAGTACGGCGATACCTTCGTCGATCAGTACGCCATCACGAAAGCGGCCACGGATCGCATGGAGGTCGACGACCCCATGGCCAAGAAAGCCGTGCCGTACTACGACGGCTTCCATACCGCTTCACCCGGTGGCCTACTGATGGCTCACGCGATTCTCACCGGGCTGAACGCCCCGGCCATGGTGAGCAATGTGAAGATCGTTATCAATTCGGACAAGGTTGAAGCGACCGGTGCCAAGGTTGGGCCCGTGATGATCGAGCCGAACCTGGGCTTGAGCTTCACTCGCACCGACGAAGCACTACCGCTGCCGATCCAGAAAGACTGGCTGCCGATGCTGCCGTACATCAATGAACTCAAGGATCTCAACTACTACGGCCTCACGGTTCAGGGGCTCAAAGAGGGCGAGTACGCGGTGAACATCGATGGCGTGGAAGTGGCTCGCTTCTCCGCGAAGCAATTGGCCGAAGGTGTGAACCTCGGCAACGTCACCACTGGCCCCATCTGGGAGCAAGGCAACAAGGTGCTTCAGGCGATCAACCAGAAGAATCGGATCGTGCATGGTCGCTTCCGTGGGGTCATGCTCGGATCCGATGCCTACTGGAGCACAGAAGTGGGACAGAAGCGGAAGCCCGAGGAATTGAAAAAGCGGCTCGAAGAGATCGAAACGGCCCAGGTCGCGGTGTATAAACTCGCCCAGCCCGTTGCTCGCAAGTTCGAAGTAAAATTGGTTAAATGAGACGCGAGAGTTGTGGCCACGCCCGAATCGGGGTACAGTGAGTTGGCTTGCGGTATCCCGATTCACAGCGCCCACATGAACGGAACCGACCCGGACGACGAGCTTGCGCCCGAGCCGCCCTCAACGAGTGCGGTGCCGACCGGTTCGTTTCATCGCCCTGAGACCGATCCCCATCCGACGCCGGGCGATCAACCCGATCCCAACGCTTCCACCGAGATTAACACCAACTCGGACGAATCCAAAGCCACTCACGCCACACCCGCTTCCTCAAGCCGCTTTCGCCCGCTGGTCCTCCACAAGACCGGTGGCATGGGTTGCGTTCACCGCGCCGATGATACGGAACTCAAACGCCTGGTGGCGTTCAAGGAGATCCGGCCCAAGTATGCGGACAACGAGACGGCCCGCCGCCGGTTCCTCTTCGAGGCCGAGGTAACGGGCCGGCTGGAGCATCCAGGCGTCGTGCCCGTATATGGTCTGGGTTGGGATTCGCAGGGGCGGCCGTACTACGCAATGCGCTTCATCGAAGGGGAATCGCTCGCCGATGCAATTACGGCGTTTCATCGGATGCCGATTCCAGCCGGAGCCGAGCGATTGGTCCAACTGCGGCGATTGCTCACGCGCTTTGTCGTCATCTGCCAGACCATCGAATACGCACACACCCGCGGCGTGATTCACCGCGATCTGAAGCCCGCGAATATCATGTTGGGGCCATTCGGTGAAACGCTGGTGGTCGATTGGGGGCTCGCCAAGCGAATTCGAGTCGAACCCGGTGAAGCGGCTA
>JBGTAO010000569.1:0-1692 GCA_041749835.1 Gemmata sp.
GGATCAATGGCACTGCGAATCACACGAACACTCTCGGGAGCAACTCCATAATGCCGTTCGAAATGCCCCTGAACCATCCGACTGTTCACGATCACCAATGGGCGATTTGCTCCCAGATATTGTTTCCGTTCGAGCCGGGAGAACGACCACGCCGCCAGATCGAGCCACTTCCCGGTCGCGGCGAACCCACGCATGATGCGATTGGGAAACTTGAGCAAGTTGTGTTCGGCACTGGCGCTGTGCAAGCCGCCCTGGGGATAGAGGATGTCTTGCCCCCAGGTTTTATCGAAGCCCATGCTCACATCGTGGCAATTGTGGGCAAGCGCGTCTTCGCAAGCGGCACCGAAACGCCAGGGCCGCAGAAATCGTGGCCCCGCGGCCGGTGTTATGCGGTGGTAATGTGTGGCGGCGGGCAGAGCGCTGGCGTCCCACCGGGATGCGTAAAGATGAACTGCATGGCCATCGCGGGCCAGGCGGCGAGCGAGATCCCCAATGTAAGTTTCCGCGCCACCGCGAGCCGGAAGCACGCTCTCATAGCACAATGCAACATCCATGCTGTTCACTCCTGATTGGCCCGTCGGCGCGCATTGCGTTCGTAGAGTTGTGATTTCCAGCGCACAATCGGTAGCAACCACCCTGACCTTCGTCGCGGTGATCCAAGGTGATAATGCTTCCAGAAGCGGAGACGATCGCGTGCTGTCACACCTGGGACCGCAGAGGAGTACAGCAACTGAGCGAGATCTTTCGCTTGCCACCACGGTGCAATCACGGAATGGCGGGCGAGGCGATGCAAGTCGATCATCACCATCCGATTCATCCAGTTGGGCGGTTCCTGTCGGGTGAACGACTCGGGTATGTAGAAGTGGCAGAAATAGAGATCCTTGTGGAAGACATTCCGCAGGTGCAACTCGCGTGCTAGTCGCGCGAGTTCGATTGTGAGGCCACGCTTCCACCGCAAGAACGTGTTGGCGTCCAATCGGTCGGCAGCCAGGGGAACAGCTTCATGGAGTGGCAGCATTCCTTGCAGTTCTTCGACGGCAAGGAACCCGTGTAATCGGAACCCGGGGCCGACGGTTTGCCCCGCGGCAACCGGTCGCGGTACGGGCAACCCCTGCTGTGCGGCCCAAATGAGATGTTGCCATTCCTGGAGCCCAGGCGACCAGGCTCGTTCGGGGAAAAGGGTTGCCAGGATGCCACGCCACCACGCCAGCCGGTAATGGCGTTTCAGGTAAACCACAAGCTGTTCATTTGCGTTAGAAAAGATACGTCGACCGATGGTACGGCCCTGCTTCTGGTGCAGCCGATCGGTCACCGGTTCGTCCATGATGCGGGCTTCCCAACCTTCGCCAGCGAAGCGGTCCCAATCGGGTGCACGGCGGGTCAGTCGCGTTCCTTGGAACAGGCGTCTCCAGAGTGTCGAAACGGGATCACCTACGGCCGGCACAAGTCGTGACGGATTGACGCGACCGGTGATGGTACTGCGGCTTTTCATGTATTCACGTCAGCCAGTTGTTGGCGCACGGATGGCAGAGCCGGTGCGGCTTCAATCGGAGCAGATTCTTCGAGCCATTCACTCGCGTGATAACCAACTTCCAAATCACCATGCCGTATCGCTGGCAGTGAATCTTGTAGCAACTTCAGATCCGCGTGCCGGTCCTGATCCGTCAATCGCTTGAGAAGTCGAATCCTGGT
>JBGTAO010000570.1:0-9348 GCA_041749835.1 Gemmata sp.
GAAGAAGCCCTTATGATCGCGATCGGCTCCCGTGAAGGCTCCCTTTTTGTGACCGAACAGTTGGCTCTCGGCCAGCGACTGTGTGAGCGCACCGCAGTTCACGGGCACAAAAGGCATCTCGGCACGTTTGCTCTTCAGGAAAAGCCCACGAGCAACGACTTCCTTACCCGTGCCGGTTTCGCCCGTGATCAGGACGCGGCCATCCGTAGGCCCGATCCGTTCGATAAACTGCTGCACCGGTTGCATGGCTGGCGTTGAACCGATCATCCCGCCGGGGCCTTCGGCCGCCTGAACGCGACTTTCGAGTGCAGCCGTCTTGTGCTTGAGTTTGCGCTTCTCTTGAATCCGAAGGAGCAGTGCCTCGATATCCGTGAGCTTGCAGGGCTTGGTCAGGTAATCGAAGGCACCCAGGCGCAGCGCTTCCACAGCGGTTTCGGTGCTGCCGTAGCCGGTCATGATCACGGCTTCGGTATCGGGCGAAACCTGCTTCAGTGCCGCAAGCACCTGCAAGCCGGCCGTGTCGTGTTCCATGCGCAAATCGAGAATCGCGGCATCGAACACACCTTTCTTGACGGCTTCGATCCCCGATTTGCTATCGGGGCAAACCGTGACATCGTGCCCCAGGCGGGGAAGTTCCGTCCGCATGAATTCCCGCAGGTGGGCTTCATCGTCCACAAACAGGATCCGCAGCCGGTTATGTGCGGGTGTGGTCGCCACTCACGATCTCCATATCTTCGAGCCGGGCTCCAGGCATCCTTGCCCGTTGATCGACGGTTGACCGTATCAACCGCCGAGTTGCCGGCCTTCTGTTGTCGTGTCGCTGCCCGGGTGGACAGGCGTAATAACAGGGGTTGTTCACCCCGGAAAGCCGAATCTCACGCAGCAGCACGAGAGCCGGGAAACATTAGCACGGCCGGGTCTTGCGTCTCGCGCCCGGCACTGCCATCAGTACCGCCACCCACTTCGCGAAGCGGAATCCGAACCGCGAAGGTACTGCCCAGGCCGGAGCCGGGGCTGATGGCTTCGATGGTACCACCATGTTGATCGATAATCTGATGACTGATGAACAGCCCCAGGCCCGTGCCCTTCCCCGTGCGACTGCGGGTGAAGAACGGCTCGAAGATGTTTTGCAACACATCCGCCGTCATGCCGCAACCCGTGTCGGAGAAAGCGAGTTCGACGAACCCGGCATTCGAAGCCAGATTGATCGTGAGGCTCCCACCTTCCTCCATGCTGTCCAACGCATTCACAACGAGGTTCAAGATCACGCTTTTCAAATCCTGGGCATTCACCGGCGCGACAATATAACCAGTCGGCTCGAAGCTGATGTTCTTGCCACGGCAGTTGGGCAGGTGCCGCGCGACTTCGAGCACACCGCGCACCAGCCCGGCAATATCCGTGGCTTCCCGTTTCCGCTCCCCAGTTCGGCTGAAATCCAGCAGCTTCTGCGTGATGTCCTTGCAGCGGAGTGCTTCCTGCTGAATCATCTTCATGTACCGTGTTAGAACCTCCGCGTCTGCCGGGTTCGGCCCACGGGAATTCACGGCCATCGTGCTCAGCACATCCTCAAGTCGCCGCTCCAGCGCCTCCGAGCAAAACAGGATGCTCGCAAGCGGATTATTGATCTCGTGGGCCACTCCGGCCGCCAAGAATCCCACCGACACCATCCGTTCGCTGCGAACGAGTTGCCGGCTGCGTTCGTTGACCTGTCGTGCCAAATCGGCGTAGATTGCCGCAAGCCGAGTTGTCATCGCGTTGAATTCTTCGCCCAACTCTTGCAGTTCGTCTCCCGAGCTGAGAATGATCGGGTGCTCAAAATCGCCACTGTGAACGCGCTGCACGCCGGCATGCAGTTGCCGGAATGGTGCATAGATCCACACACGGAAGTAGTAGAGCAGTGCCAGGACGAACGCCAGTGCCCACGCGGTCGCAAAATACACCACCCAAAGGCTTTGCCGAATGGTCGTATTCGAGCGGCGGATGCCGGTCTGGATATCATCGATGAGAGCGAGCCGCAAATGCTCCGCACAGCGGCGGGCGGAATCATAGGGTACGCGAACCTCCTGGCGGTAGCGTAACGGCATCGAGCTTTCGCTGTCGCCGCGTGGTGTCCGCTTGATCATCTGCACCGCGGCATGCAGGTTCTTCAGATCGCTGTCGAGCTGGGTCACCAACCCGGATTCCTGTTCACCGTTGTCCGGGTCGAGCCCCAGTGCGGCAGTCTCGGCATTCATTTCCCGGAACATTCCCAGTTGCAGTTCCGCCGACTGAATCGACTGCTCGATCCCGCGATCATCGGAGTTCGGATCCGTCTGGTCGGGACTTTTGAGCGTTTCAATCAGAATGTTCGCGAGTTGCAACTCGGTCATCTTCCGCTCGGTCGTGCGGACCGTTGCGGTGTAAGCCCGAATGCCGTAAAGGGTGCCGCAGAGCAGCAGCGCAACGCTGCCGACCACCAGCCCTAGCCCGAGCATCAGTTTGTACCGCAACCGGCGTGGACGCGCCACCGGAAAGACCTCCTGGTCGTCTCCCATCCCCTTCCCTGGGGGCAGGAGTCAGCGAAGCGGCGGGACTTTACCAATTGCGTTCTTACAAGACGAGAGCATTATTTTCCAAACCGGGAGACACAGTTACAATTGTCGCGCACTCCACTTGACACGATAGCTGACCGACATCCCGTTTTCCCGCTATCCTGAACCTCGTCACCCGAGGACTGTTCATGATCGCCACGAGCCTTGCGAGTCGAAAGTGCCACGCCTGCACCGAGAAAACGCCCTTACTCAGTGCGGCCCAAACACACGAGTTATTGCCACTGGTACCCGGCTGGGAGCTTTCGCCCGACGCCCGCCGGATCTCCCGGATGTGGCATGTGCTCGACTTCGCAACCGGGCTCAACTTCCTGCGACTACTCGGCGAAGTGGCCGAGCAAGAGGACCATCACCCCGACTTGCACCTGACGAACTACCGTGAAGTCACAGTCGTACTCTGGACGCACGTGAGCGGCGGAGTCACCGAGAACGACTTCATTCTGGCTGCGAAAATCAACGCGCTCGAACAACCCGCACTGAAGGCGTAACGCCGATTGTGCTGGTGCTTGAGGTGCAATCAGTGATTCTGGCACGGAGGAGCCCGCAATGATTCCGGCGACGCCTGTATCCGTTGGTGCCTACCGAGTTGGTGCTGGGAGCCCGCTCTTGTGGATCTGCGGCCCCTGCGTGATCGAGAGCCACGACGTAACCCTCCGCATCGCCGAGACACTCAGGAGTTACGCCGAAACGCTGGGGCTTCAACTAGTGTTCAAGGCCTCGTTCGATAAGGCCAATCGCACATCCGGAAAGTCGTTCCGCGGGCCAGGTCTCGAGAAGGGGCTCAAAACGCTCGATGCCGTCCGCCAGGCCACCGGCTTACCCGTGACAACCGATGTTCATGAATGCAGCCAGGCCGCTGCGGTTGCCGAGGTGTGCGAAGTGCTACAAGTGCCCGCGTTCCTGGCACGCCAAACCGATTTGCTCGAAGCGTGCGGGCGAACCGGCCGTGTGGTGAATGTGAAGAAAGGGCAATTCATGGCCCCGTGGGACATGAAGAACGTCGTCTCCAAGCTGGCCGAAATCGGGAACCCACGAACACTTCTGACCGAACGCGGCACGACATTCGGCTACGGAATGCTGGTCAACGACATGCGTGCGGTTCCGTGGATGCAGGAAACCGGTCGGCCAGTGATCTTTGATGCGACTCACAGCGTACAGAAACCAGCCGCCCTGGGGGACCGCACCGGGGGAGATCGCGCCATGGTTCCCATCCTGGCCCGGGCTGCCGTTGCCGCCGGCTGTGATGGAGTGTTCCTGGAAACCCATCCCCAACCGGATCAAGCGCCTTCGGATGGGGCCAATATGATTCCCCTGGACCAGTTACCAGGTCTGATCCAACTGTGCTTGCGAATCCGAGACGCCCTCACCCGAGCCACTCCGCATGAACCCGAGTAACACCCGCTGGCGATCCCGTTCCGTTGTGACCCTGGCCTGGGCGACCGCTGTGCTGGCGACCAGCGTGAGCGTCACCGGTTGCCGCAAGCCGCCCGGGATCACAAAAGATGACAATATCCAGACCGAGCAACAGGGCGAGCCCTGGGAAGTGGCTGCCAAGAGGCTCCGCAAAGATACCGATGTCGTCACCTGCAAGGCCGTGCTCACGAGCCTGAACAACGATCCCACGGCGACCGCAACCGGGCCGCTGATGCCGTTGGCTCCCGATCGGGAAGCCACGCTTACGGCGCGAGTACCGCTCTCGGCAGAAGATCGGGAGGAGATTCGCGGAGCCACGTTCACGGCATTCGATCCGGTCTACCTCACGGAAAGTCTGTATCTGCGCGATGTGGCTCGATCGCTTGTGGTTCCTGGCATCTCGCCCGACCGGCTCGCCGATCTCGCGTTCGCCTGGGATTGTCGTCAGGTGCATCTGGCCCCGTGGCTCATCGAAGTCCAGCCCGGGGTGCAGATGGGCACGGCGCTGCCGCCCATGTATGTGCTGCGTCGCGGTGCGGGCTCGGGTCTGGAGCGGATGTATGTCTTGCTTGCGATCTTTCAGCAACTCGGGCTCGATGGTTGCCTGATTGGCCCGCCCGAAGCGAAAGATCGTGCCGCCGCTTACGTAGCGTTGAGTGCCGATAAGAAGACCGTATTCACGGGGAGCCCCCGTGGGCCGTTCTGGGCGGTCGGAGTACGAGTTGCCACGCCACTGAAGTTGTTCGGCATAACCGTGGGAAACACCAATCAGATCCGGATGTACGATCCGTGGCGCGGCACCTGCTTCCCGGCGACGCTCAGCCAAATGAAGGCGAACCCGGAAGCCTACAAAGAGTGGTTCGCCGACCCGGCCAATGTTTCGGGCGTGACCGTGGAAGAGATGAAGACGGCGACCCCGTACCTGGCCGTTCCTGTCAACGCTCTGAGCCCCAGAATGGCCACCCTTCAGGAGAAGCTCAAAGGTGAAGTTGACGTGCAACTCGCGATCGATCCGGTCAAGCTCCAGGAACGCTTCCCGGAGCCGAAGCCGCAGTTCTGGAACCCGCCCGAAGATGAGTTCTCATTTGGCCGCACCACCCGCAAATTCTTACCCGTGGAGCAAGGCGGTGCCGACAAAACGCCGCAATCGCCACAGCGGACTTACGAAGCCTATCTCCGTGCGCAGTTGCCCACCGATTCACTCGTGATTGCCCCGGAGTTGCTGCGTTATCGCGAAGCGATTCAAGATATCACGAGCCGCATCACCCAGTTCGCCCGGGGTGCCTTCGCCACCACATTCCTGACCGCACCCACACCGCTTGAACGACTGCAACGCGGCCAGTATCAGGACGCCGCTCGTGTCCTCGTGGACAAGCAGGATACGTTCGCCCGCGGTTTGGAGCGTCTGCGGAACAACCGCGATGCGGACCAGGAACTGCGCCGCTGGGCCGAAACCGCGACCCAACTTTACACCGATTTGGGACGCACCGGCCTGATCCCCGACCGCGAAGCCCGTGCCGCTGCACTGGCCCAGATTCAGGCGCAAATTGATAGCCACTGGCGTTCCCAGACAGCCGCGCAACTGCTGGTGGATCGTGCCGTTTCGGAGGTCGGTCAGGCCGAGGCAACGTTCCTACTTGCACTCTGTCAGCACGAACTGGCCGAACAGGCTCAGGCCCGTTACGAGAACGCGACCGGCCCTGAAGCCGAACGCTACAAGCAAGAAGCGATCAACGCCTGGAGCACAGCCCTGGGGGAATGGCGAACTTACGAAGGCCTGGCCGCCCCTCAGAGTCGCGTACCGGCACGGGTGAAGCGGGCCAAAGAACTGACGGCACGGGCGGAATTGCTCTCCAAGCAAAAGTAAGATTGCACGCGAACGATTGCACTCCACTAGATTCCGGGGAAGAATACCGGTACAGAACCGGACTTCCCGTCCTGTGGGGTGGCATGCATGCGAGCCCAATTGCTTTCAACCGATGGCGCTGCGCCCGTCGAGTTGGATAAGGATTTGATGCTGGTCGGTCGCGATGACGATTGCGACATCAGATTGGAGCACAAGAGCATCTCCAAGTTGCACTGTGTGATCGTGAAGACCGATGGCTTGCTCCTCGTGCGCGACCTGGGGAGCACGAATGGCACCCGCGTAAACGGTCAGCGTGTGCGGCGGGCAGCGTTGCTACCCAACGATACGCTGGCAATCGCCAACCTCAAGTTCACCGTGAAGTTCGGGGCAGAACTGGAAGCGCTTTTGAACCCGGAGCCCAAAAAGGGGATCCCGGAGGTTCCCGCGACACCTCTGCAGCGCAACGCCTTGCCGGATGTCTACCCGGAAGCCAAGACGCCACGCGATTAAACCGCCTTTGTTCTCGTTGTCGGTACACAAGAAAGCCCACGGCTTCCGCGGGAGCAGCGCTGCTCCCGCCGACGCCGTGGGCTGGTTTGTTCTTCACGCCTTACTTCGCGCCGATGGCCCAGAGGTAATCGTAGCCACGGTAGTAGATGCGACCGTCGGCGATCGCTGGCCCGGCAAACAGGATATCGGGCAAGGTATTCGTGGCGAGTTTCTTGAACTCCTTGCCCGCTTGCACTACGTCCACAGCGCCCGTGCTCGAAGCCACATAGATTTTCCCATCAGCGGCGACCATGTGCGCGCGGTGGGCTCCCTTACTGAGCTGCGCACTGTAGAGCACCTTGCCGGTTTTCGGATCGATCGCCCAGAACGGTCCATCACCGGAAAGATAAACGATATCGTCGATCCGAATGGGCGACACCACATCGGGCGTCCGGAAGTTGCCGGAAGCGGGGACGCGCCACAGTTCGGCTTTGTTTTCCGTGGTAATCTCGCCCTTGGCGCCAACGGGGTTCAACCCAACTGTGGGGCCATCTTTGCACGACGGCACGATGATCACATCCCCGCAGGGCAGCGGGCACGAGACAAAGCGCCAGTTCCTGTTTTCACGGGGGTTCAAGCCCATGACCCGCCAGACTTCCTCGCCAGTGTCCAGCTTGTGCCCCGTGCAGAAATCGTTGCCGTGGGCAATCAACAGCGGGCCGCTCTCCCCTTCCCAGATGAATGCCGAAGCATACACATCAGGGCTTTCACCCTGGCCAAATCCGGGGCGATTCACCTTCCAGAGTTCCTTCCCCGTGGCTGCATCGAACGCCACCACAATCTGAGCGTTTCGGTGCATCACCTGAGCGTAAATCACGCCCTTGTAGAGCACCGGAGTCCAGTGACAGCCGAACTGGATGCGGAACTCGCCATACTTTTGCAGATCGACATTCCAGACCGGCTTGCCTTCCACGGTGAAGCAGGCGAGGTTCCCGTTGCCGGCGAAGGCCCAGACATGTTTGCCATCGGTCGAACACGATCCCGAGGCATCCGAGACATCGGCACCTGAGGGGTTGCGGTAGCGCTTCGTCCCAGTGTCGGAGAGTTTCGTGCGCCACTTCTCTTTGCCGTCGGTTCCGATGCAGAGCAGCACGACTTCGTTGCCCGCAGTGGAGGTGACAAAGATCTTGTCGCCCCAGATGCACGGTGTGGATGCCCCGATTCCGGGCATCTTGAACTTCCAGGCGATGTTCTTTTCGGGTCCCCATTCGGTGGGGATGTTCTTCTCCGACGAGAGACCGTCGTTCTTGGGGCCACGCCACTGCGGCCAGTTATCGGCACGGGCCGGCGCCAGGGCAACAAACACGACGAGGCAGACGGGAAGTAACAGGCGGGTCACGATGGGGAATCTCCAGCGGGCGGGGTGGGAAGGCGGTTGTTGGTAGGCTCTTGACTGAAGGTAGCGTAAGCCGCCCCGATTCGCAACGACCCACCGCCAGGACCGTTGATCTGACGCAGTTGCAGGGTTTTCATTTCCCTCTCCAATTGGGGAGAGGGTGGTTTGCGAGGTGTTGCGAGCAAACCGGGAGAGGAGGGTATATTTATTCACCCCCTCACGCACTCGTTTCGATCGCGCCACGCTACTCGATCGAACTCGTCCATCCGTGGATGTCCCGCATCACCCCGCAGAATCATCACGCCCAGCGCTCACCTGATGATCTTGCACTTCGGCAAGGCATCCTGGAGTTTTTGTACTCCTGCATCTGTTACCTGCGTCTGACTCAGTTTGAGGGTGGTGAGATTCTTGAGACCCGCCCCCGGGTACGTCACCCCCGGGTACGTCACCCGCATGGCAGACAGGTCGAGGGTGGTGAGGTTCTTCAGACCCGCCAACTCCTTCAAACCCGCATCCGTCACCTGAGTGCCGTGCAGGGAGAGGGTGGTGAGGTGTGTGAGAACCGACAGATGCTTCAAGCCCGCGTCGGTCACTTGCGTGTTGTAAAGACTCAAATAGGTAAGTTGCGGGAGCACAGCCAACTCCTTCAAGCCTGCATCCGTCACTTTCGTCTGGTACAGATTTAAGCTGGTGAGACGCTTGAGGGAAGCCAACTCCTTCAAACCCGCATCCGACACCTGCGAGCTAGACAGATCGAGTGTGGTGAGGTTCTGGAGACCCGCCAAATCCTTCAAACCCGCATCCGTCACCTTCGTGCCAGACAGGGAGAGGGTGGTGAGGTTCTTGAGACCGACCAGTTCCTTTAAACCCGCGCCTGTCACCCGCGTGCCAAACAGGCCGAAGGTGACCACTTCCTCGGCCTTGGTTGGTCGCTTGGTCGGATCGGCTGTCTGGGCGCGGTCAAGAGCGTGCAGCAGGTTGGCCTCACGCAACACCTGCAGTGTCTGATCCGTTACCCGCGTCCCATCGAGACGGAGTTTGGTGAGGTTCTTGAACCCGACCAGTTCCTTCACACCTGCGTCCGTCACCCGCGTGCCAAACAGGTCGAAGGTGACCACCTCCTCGGCCGTGGTTGGTCGCTTGGATGGATCCGCTGACTGGGCAATGGATAGTGCGTGCAACAGGTTGGCCTCTCGCAACACCTGCAGTGTCTGATCCGTCACAGATGACAAGTTGAGGGTGGTGAGTTTCTGGAGACCCGCCAACTCCTTCACCCCCGCGTCCGTCACCTGTAAGCCGTCCAGGTGGAGGGTGGTGAGGTTCTTGAGACCTGCCAACTCCTTCACCCCCGCGTCCGTCACCCCAGTGCCAATTAGGGAGAGGGTGGTGAGGTTCTTGAATCCGGCCAGCTCCTTCAAAACCGCATCCGTCACCCCTGAGCCAGACAGGGAGAGGGTGGCGAGGTTCTTGAGACCCACCAACTCCTTCAAACCCGCATCCGTCACCTCCGTGCCAGTCAGGTCGAGGGTGGTGAGATTCTTGAGGCCCGCCAACTCCTTCAAACCCACAGCCGTCACCGATGTTTCAGTCAGGTGGAGGGTGGTGAGATTCTTGAG
>JBGTAO010000571.1:0-2768 GCA_041749835.1 Gemmata sp.
CTCCCGGACCGCTGGCTGTTGAATCGAACGCGGACCACCTCACGCACCGCCGCAACGGCGGGCTGAATCCTCACCTCACCACACCGCACGGCCCGAACTGGTTGACCCATCGTGATCCGCCGGCCGAACCCATTTCGACAAGGGCGATCCCACACCTTCCCGACAACGTGATCCGCCGGGCCGGTACTCTCGACACTCCCAAATCGGAATCGGCCGTTGGTACCTCTCTTCTACTACTTGGGCGATTCTACTCAAGATCGGCTTGTGTCACTCCAGGGGACCCCGAGAATAACTCACATCAGTCGTTGCCAGTGATGACTTCACCACCGTTGCGTGTGATCAGCGCTGCCAGAGTGCGGATGCCGATATTTTGGCGGACAAATCGCACAGAACTATCGCCGAACAAAGCATTTACACCACCCGAGTGGAAGCCGTAGATCTGGCCAGTCCCATCGACATTGTAGAAAGGGTGTGGGTAGGTTCCGATCACTTCGCCATTGGTGACATTGATTGCAGATGGGCCAGGGAAGGTCAGACCATCAGGCGATGATCCCCGCAGGATGTTCAGTTCCGATGCCGGTCGGCACCAGCCACCACCATTGACACGCTCGTTGCCGTTAGCCGTGATCACCTGGCGACCATTGCGGTAGACGTGAGGCCGACCGGCCGATTCCGTCAGGTGGATGGTGTTGGAAAGACCATCGGTAAAGCTGGCAAAGTTGAGCTTGCTGGTTTTCGAGAGCGCGCCATTATCGACTTTCCCCGAATTCGCTTCGACCAAACCCAGTGTGACGAGTTCCGGAGATACACCGTAAAAGCCGGAGTAGTCACCATTGGCCACGATTGGCAGCCACGGAGGGCTGGTATCGGGAGCGCCGTCCAGAATGCTGCCGTTTGCAGCCGAGGGGCATTCCACGGTCTTGAGGCGGTTGCCAAAAACGGCAGGATTGAGGTGCCAGTTTACGTTCAGGCTGGCTTGCTTGAATAGGTTGTCCTGCTCGATGTAAGGGAGCAAGTAAGTCAGCCAGCGGACCCGTAAAGTACTCTGGGCGTCCGGGCGAATGTTGCTGGGCAACCCGCCATTGGGATCGTGATAGTTGTGGAAGGCCAAACCCAGTTGTTTGAGGTTGTTCGAGCAACTCATGCGAGCGGCTGCCTCGCGGACCTTCTGTACGGCTGGTAGCAATAGCCCGATCAGAATGGCGATGAGGGCGATTACCACCAGTAGCTCGATGAGAGTAAACCCACGCAGACGAATTCGAAGAGCGCGCACCATGTCTGGAAACTCCTGAAAAGTAGGGTTCAGTATTGGTTAAGGAGTGAATCAAGTTGCTGGGTGGTTCACTTCTGCAGTTGAATAGTCATGAGTTCAGTAGGACTGGGATTTACGGTCACTACGATTCCCGAAGTGTCCGATTTGCCGTACTTCTGTGGCAATCGATTGGTTGGGCCTTCATCGCCCCGACCGCTGCTCAACCAAAGCTCCAGCGTGACCTGGTATTCTCCAGCGGGAGCACCATCATCGGTATCATAAGTCGTCGATTTGAATGACCCATCGGGGCCGACCTTGCCGCGCGGCCGGACGATGTCGGGTCCAGACTCGCCGATCGGATGGAAGACAATACTGGCATTCTCGGCAGGCTTTCCGTTCGAAAGCAACACTTTGCCAGTGACAGGAAACGTTGGCTTCCGCGTCTCGGTTTTACTGCACGAACTGATCGCGATTGCCCCAAAAGCAAAGGCAACCCAAGTGAATCTGCGTGGCGATCTCATGTCCTGACTCCATTCTGACTCATGAGCTGAATCTTGACCGGGGCAGTTGTTCGTGATGGCGGTGGTGCTTTGGCTTCAACAAAGCCACACCTGCTGACATATTCCCGCCTCCAACGCAGGAAAAGCGCAAGGATCGCTTGGTGTCGCGATGACGCCGAAATCCGCATCGGGGCAACGACCCGAAAGAAGTTCAAAGTAGCGTTTGAATAGTATGCCCATGGAGAAAACCTCTTAAAACGACTATTATCATGACCAATGTCGCCTTTGAAGATATCGGCTTATAGACGACAATACAAGTAGAAAAAGTCGTGATTAAGGCTGGAATGGCCGAAACCACGACTGATCAACAACTTCGGAACTAATTCATACTGGGCTGTCGAGGGGAAAATCAAATTGTGTAGTCAATCTCAAACACTTTTACAATCTTGGGAGTCACAAATACAGTATCGCCGGGCGTGAGTGCCAGACCACGGTGGCGCTCGGGCGTGAGATCGATGTTGATCATCAGCCCAAAGTCTTCCGCCATCACGCGCACCTTTACGACTGAACCCGCCGGATTGATGTGAACCACCTTGGCGAGTAGGCAATTGCCCAGCTCGTTGGAACGCGAGATGTCGAGTTCATGGGGGCGAATGTAAGCATCGATGCGGCCGTTCTCCGCTGTGCCAAAGAGTTTGGCAGGTAACTCGACCTGGCTGGTCTCGCCGAGTAACGCCCGGCCATCTTCAACGCGGGCCGGGAGCTTGTTCACGTTCCCCAGGAAATCCATGACGAACGCCGTGGCAGGATGCTCGAAGACCTCGATCGGTGTCCCGTGTTGCTCGATCTTTCCCTTGTTCATGACGACCACACGGTCAGCCACCTCGAATGCTTCTTCCTGGTCGTGTGTCACAAAGATACTGGTGACGTGGTACTCGTCATGAAACCGCCGCAACCAGATCCGGAGTTCGTTTCGCACCTTGGCATCCAGTGCCCCAAAGGGTTCGTCCAGAAGC
>JBGTAO010000572.1:0-16478 GCA_041749835.1 Gemmata sp.
GCCGGCAGCGTGAATGACCGGCGGCGGATTGGCAGCCGCGGTATTCTGAATGGCCGCTTCGGCTGCAATGGCCTCTGCGGGCGGAAGTTCGGCCTGCCGGGCCGCTCGACCCAGCGGTCCAAGTAAGAACCCGAGAATGACGAAGGTGAGACCCGTCAGGAAAAAGCCACTCAGCCAGAACCACTGGGTTCGGGTCAGATCCTGCTCACGGGTGAAGTACCACACCACCGTCCAAACGGTAATCAGGCTTCCACCTGTGACATAGCTCAGTGCCGTACGCGGACCAAACGCGGGTTGCGTGAGGATGGGCATGGGTTGACTCCTGATTCAATCAGAACACTCTGTTCCAATCGGTAATCGCAAGCCATGCACATCGGATGCCAAAATCGCTCGCAAGGCGATCCTCATTGCAGTTTCTGGAGAAACGCAATTACTGCCGCATTGAACGCACCAGGATTTTCCAGGTTGCTGAGGTGCCCCGCGCCCGGGATATGCAGCAGTTCACTGCCGGAAATCAGACTCGTCAACCGTGCTGCAGTCAGGGGAGGGGTCACCTCATCATGTTCGCCCACAATCACGAGCGTGGGCACTGCGATGTTCGGTAACTCCGGAGCCGCATCGGGTCGATCGCGGAGGGCTTCCAACCCGGCGATGATCCCCTCGGGGCTCTGCCGAAGAGCAATGGTTTCTGCGAGCGTGAAGGAGGCCGGATTCGTTTGCTGGTTTTGGGTATTCATGAGCTTGGGCAAAAGGGCATTCGCAGCCGCCCGCGCACCGCCCGATTGCACTTTCTCGATTAATTTATCACGGTTGGCTCGTGCTGCATCGTCATCGGCGGCAGCCTTCGTATCGGCGAGTATCAGTGCCTGGACAACCTGCGGATATCGGCGGGCCAACGCCATGGCGATGTAGCCACCCATCGACAGGCCCATGATGATCGCCTTGGGCAGACCCAAAGCCGCCAGGAACTCGGCAACGACATCGGCCCCGCGTTCGATCGTGAACGGCTCCGAACCCACCGAGGTTTCTCCGAATCCGGGCAGGTCAGGCACGAGAACTTGGAACCCCGCGGTCGCCAGTTCCGTGACTTGAGGAGCCCACATCCCGCGATCAAACGGGAAGGCATGCAACAGCACAATGGGAAGCCCGGTTCCCGCTTCTTCGTAAGCCACGCTCATCTTGCGGTTCGGCAGTTTAACGGATTTCATGGTTGGTCGCTCCAAATGGTGTTGCTGTCGAAGGTCATTCGCAAGTGATTCACACTTTCGCGGGAATTGCGATCTGAAAGCGGTGCAGGCGGCGTGCCAGTTGGCACAATGGTTGCAGAGAGTGTAGCCGATTCTGCGAACCGGAGGACAGTGCCATGGCGAATCCCGACCCGATTACACATCCCGACACGGAAGAGCTTCCACTGCGCGATGTCACCGCTGGTGTGCCTGCTTTGAAAGGTACCGATGGGCTCGGAGACAGTGTCGATCCTGCCACACTCCATGCCTGGACCGACGAGTACTTGAGCGAGCGAACCTACGCGACCACTCTCGAAGTGCTGCGGGCGGCGTTCCAGTTTGGTGTCCACGCGGAGAGTCGTTACCCGGCCAAGGCGTTTGTGGACGCCGAGCCAGAACTGCGAGCCGACTGGACATCCACGAACGATCAGTCGGTGTGGGACAATGTTCGGGATGCTGTTTGGGCAGGGTTTGATCGAGCCCGTGATCGCCGCGTGTGATCGCACGCGAACACGGCCGAACTCATTCGTAGCGCTTTTCGATGGCCTCAGCTTCAGCCGACTTGTTTTGCGCATGCAGGGCTGCAAGCAAGATGGCACGGGCTTCAACGTTTAACACGTCCACGAAAAGCGCCTCACGAGCCCACTTTTCCGCCAGGTTGTGACGCTCGGCATCACGGTGGTGCTGGGCCAACTTGAGCCGATAGGCCAGCTCATCCGGCGTGCGCGAAGCCAGTTCGCTCCAAAGTTGAGCCAGTGGTTCCACCTTGTTCGCAGCCAGGTATAACCGCTCCAACGTTTCGAGCACCTCGGTTTCGGCCGAGCCCAGTTTGCGAATCGCCTCGAACACGGCAATCGCTTCCTCGGTCTGCTTCAACTCCAGATGCAGGCGGCCCAATGCGGAAAGCACCCGGAGGTTTTCCGGGTTAGCCTTGCCCGCTACTTCCAATACCGCACGTGCCCCCGATTGATCCTTTTCTCGCTGGAGCAACCGGGCTTTCACCAGTGCCGCACCCGGGTGACCGGCCTCCTTCAACAGTACCTGCTCGGCAAGTTTCTTCGCCTCGGTTGGCTTGCCACGGCGCAGATACTCCTCGGCCAGTCGAGCCGCGACATCCGCATCGTCCGGCGACTTCTTGTACGTCATTTCCAATTCCGCGAAGGTCATGGGCTTTTCGCGGCGGGGGCCACTCTTGACGAACTCGCGCAAGAAGTCGCGGTAGCCCTTTTCGAATTCGTCTTTCTGAACGGCGCACGCGATGCGCAGTGCCGCCGCCGTGTCCAGCCCCTTCTGATACGCGGCGAGCAACTTGCTGATCGCTTCTTCGCCGTACGTCTTGATGATGTACTCCACGTAGAGCAAGCCCTGGTAATAGGCGAGCATGACGTCGGGTGGGTTGGCGAAGTTGTGATACCCCTGGGCAATCGAATCGAGGTCGAAGGCGGTTCCCGCGGCGAGGCGATCGCGCAGCAACCCGGCGTGGGCGTCGAACCGGTTGGTACGCTCGGCCCGCACAGCCAGGCCTTCCGTGAGCCAGATCGGGACCAGGTATCCGGTCTGCGTCAGATTGAACGCGTGTGTCAGTTCGTGCCGCGCCACCACACCCCAGTTGTAGAGCTTCGGTTTGCCGTCCGAATGCGGCGACGGAATCGCGATTAACGGCCCAGTACTCGCTCCTTGCGCGGCACCGGGTAATCCGGGAAGCGACGTGACGCGGCCACTGAACATCTCCCGTGTCGCCAGCACTTCCACTAGCGTCTTTCCGGGCGGAACCGCTCCGTACAACTTGGCGAACTCGGCATGCTGTTCTTCGAGGTAATCGGCCAACCAGGCCGCCAGCACTTCGTCCGTCTTGGGATCGAACCGAATGACAAAGTGGGGCGTCTCGGTGGTGGTGTAACCTTCGAGATGTTTGAGCACGCGCAGCGCATTGGACACGCGAACATGGAACGGATCGGCCTTGAAGGCGGCTTCGAGTTCCACCTGTGCTTCCGGCTCGCGGCCAAGCTGCATGTACAACAACCCGAGCCCGGCCCGAGGCGACGAGAGATCAGGACGAACGGCCGCCGCTTTCCGATACGCCTCGATCGCGGCAGGGTATTGCTTGCGGAGGGCCAGTGCTTCGGCCAACTCCAGGAAGAAGACGCCCGGCTTGGTGCAGAACGATTCAACCTCTTTGGTGATCGCTGCGGCCATGGCCGGCTTGCGAGCGATCTGATTGATGCCCGCCAACCGTGCCAGTGTGCGTTCATCACGCGGGTTGATGAGCCGGGCCGCCGTGAGAAGTCGCTCGGCCCCTGCGAGATCTCCTTCCGCTGAGAGCACATCCGCTTTCAGTCGCAAGGCCGCAGGATGTTTCGGATTCACTTTCAGTGCCTGATCGGCCATCCGCCCCGCCGTCACAGAATCGAGTATCTCCAGCGCGACAACCCCCTTCCCGACCAGTGCCTCGACCGCCCGTGGGTTGATCTTCAACGCTTGATCGAAGGCAGTAAGCGCATCGGCGCGGTTGTGCTTCTCAAAGAGTAAGCGGCCGGCGAGTGCCTCCGCTTGCCAGCAATCGGCATCGTACTTGAGGGCATCCTTGTAAACCTCGTTGAGAATAAACGAGAACTGCTGAGGCTTCTGATTCCAGCGGGCATTCTCGGTGCCGGCTTGCCCCACGAGGAGCAACTGCTCGGGATCGGTGAGCTCTTTATCGGCGTTGCTGGCATCGGTGTAGCTTTTGACAAACCAGCGGACTTCCTTGTCGGCAGCGGCCAGATCGCCACGATCGCGCAGGATGCGGGCACGGGTCCAGCGGGCCAGGAAGTTCGCATCTTGCTTCTTGATGGCCGCTTCCGCGTCCTGGCTGGCCTCGTCCCATTTCCCGAGGAAGTAGAACAGATCGGAACGGTGGGCCAGCAAGCTTGGCTCACTTGCAAAGAGCTTGAGTCCGGCATCGAGCGCTTCCAGGGCACCCGAGTAGTCGCCTTCCGCACGGCGAACGGCAGCCAGTCCGACAAAAACAGCCACGCTGGGACGGGGTTCCTTTGCCAACTGTTCGTAGCCCGCTCGCGCTTCGGCAGAGTTTCCCCGCTGCAAGCGCTGCTTCAACGCGGGATAATCGGCCTGCGGTTGAGCCAGAAGTGAACAAGTCAGGAACAGTAACATCGAAAGCACCTCATGAAAGAGGTTTCACCCTACAGGGTCGGTGAAACGGCCGCAAGCGGCGGACGTTGTGTCTGGGGAAGCGAGTCCGGGCAGGAGCCTGCGTCACACCGGTGTTACCGCGTAATGCTCGCTTGTTACAGACTGTGACGTTAGGATGAATGCTCGGAAACGTCATCCCTGTTAGACTGCGTGATCGGCCGCCTTGCGACGATGAGGTTGTCTTATGCCTTCCTGCTTGTTTCGAACCGCGCTTGTGGCGTTACTATTGGCTCCAGCTTGGGTTGCGGCAGCCGATCCTGAGATACCGGCAAAGCCCGACCCCGCCGAAGCGATCGCGGCACTGATCGACCGCCACCTCACGACCGATTGGGCGGCACGCAGAATCACGCCCGCACCCCCAAGCGACGACGCCGAGTTCGTGCGCCGGGTCTACCTCGATCTGATTGGCCGTGCACCCAAGGTCGCCGAGACGCGGGCGTTCCTGGAAGATGCGAGCCCCAAGAAGCGGCAGTTGCTGGTCGAGCGCCTGCTCACCATGCCTGGGTATGCCAGCCATTTCGCGGCCGTCACTCGGCAGGCGTGGCTACCGCAGACGGCAACGAACATTCAATTTGTGGGGTCCGGCATTCAGTTCGGAAACTGGCTGCAGCGGCAGTTCACAGTTAATACCCCCGCGGATGAAGTGGTCCGCCGAGTTCTTACGGTCAAGCTCACGCTGAACTTCCAGAACCCGCAGTTCCGGTTTGCCCAGGGCGACGCGAACGACCCCGATAGCCAGATGATTGCCGGCTTCTATCAGGCAAACGAGGTCCGCCCGGACAACATGGGCAGCGCGGTCAGCCGGCTCTTCCTCGGGGTGAAACTGGAGTGTGCCCAGTGCCACGATCACCCCTTCGCGGCCTATACCCGCGATCAGTTCTGGGAGTTCGCTGCGTTCTTCGCGGAAATGAATCCGTTGCCCGCGACTCGCCCCACGTTTGTCGGGCCGATCGAGCCTCAGGCAGACCGTAATACCCTCACGATTCCTAACACCGACAAACGGGTGATCGCCCGTTTCTTTGATGGCACCGATCCCGCGTGGAGTGCAGAACGAACACCGCGCGAGGAACTCGCCCGCTGGCTCACCGCACCCGACAACGAGTACTTCGCCCCCAACCTGGCGAACCGCATGTGGGCGCACTTCTTCGGGATCGGACTCATCGACCCGGTGGACGAACCCGGCGACAATAATCCGCCCAGTCACCCGCAGTTGCTGCACGAACTGGGGCAGGCATTTGCTGCAGCGCAATTCGACAACCGCGTGCTGATTCGTGGGATCACCCGCTCGCAGGCGTACCAACTTTCGAGCAGGCTCACGCACCCGACTCAGACCGATAGCCGCCGGTTCGCTCGGATGAACTTGAAATCCCTGACGCCGAACCAGTTGTTTAGCTCGCTCGTGGCAGCGACCGGGCACCGCGAGCCGGGGTACATGCGACAGAACCAATTCAACCTCAACCCGCAGCCGAACAACCCGCGGAGCCAGTTTCTCAATCGCTTTGCATCAAACGAAAAAGCCACGGAATCGAATACCACGATTCTGCAAGCCTTGATGCTCATGAACGGGCAATTCATCACGGACCAGACCAGCCTGGCGAACAGTGAGGTGCTCGCGGCCATCATGGATGTCCCCGGGTGGGACACCAAGCAACGCATCGATGCATTGGTCCTGACGGTGTTCGCCCGCCCGGCTACCCCCGAGGAATTGGAGAAGTTCGCCAGCTACGTCGATCGCGGCGGTGCGACGAACAGCTCCAAGAAGGCGCTGACCGATGTCTTCTGGGTCTTGCTGAACAGCCCGGAGTTTTTGTTCAACCACTGAGTTCGCGTGTGCGTCGCTTCATCACCCAGTATCCCTGCCCAGCCCGCGCGGAGTTTGCCATGTCGCAGTTCGACACCCGACTGGATCGTCGCCATCTTCTCCGGGTTGGTGCCGTAAGCACTGCCGTCTCGATGTCCGGCTTGCTCGGGAAACTCGCGCTGGCGGCGGAAGCGAGCCAGTCCAAGCCCAAGCGGTCTTGCATCTTGCTCTGGATGAACGGCGGACCGAGCACGATCGACTTGTGGGATCTGAAGCCGGGCCACGAGAACGGTGGGCCTTACAAGGAGATCGCCACCACGGCCCCCGGCCTCAAGATCGGTGAGCACCTGCCGAAGCTTGCCAGGCATGGCAAGAATCTGGCGATCTTGCGCGGTATGTCCACCAAGGAAGGAGACCACGCTCGGGGCTCCTACCTCATGCGAACCGGACAATTGCCGGGCGCTGCGGGCATTCAGTACCCGAGCATCGGGGCGTTGGTGTCCAAAGAGATTGGCGATCCACGGGCCGAGTTTCCCAACTTCATCAGTATCGCACCGCAACGCTTCTTCTCGCAGGAAGCATACGGCCCTGGCTTCCTCGGCCCAATCTATGCTCCACTGATCGTGGGCGAGAATCAGAACTTCGCCAATCCGCAAGGAGATGGCATCGATGCTCTGCTCAAGGTTGCCGATCTGGAGCGGCCCACGAGCATTGATAGCGCCAGTGCAGCCGCACGGCTGGAAATGCTCCGCGACATCCATGACGACTTCGTCTCCGCGCGACCGGGGCAGATGGCCAAAAGCCACTCCGCGGCCTACGAGCGTGCGATCCGGCTCATGCAATCCGAAGGTGGCAAGGTCTTCGATCTGACCACCGAAAGCGACCGCATCCGCGAGAAATATGGCCGCAACCTCTTCGGTCAGGGGTGCTTGTTGGCCCGCCGATTGGTCGAAAAGGGCGTGCCGTTCGTGGAGGTGACCCTGGGCAACTGGGACACGCACGGCCAGAACTTCGATCTCGTCAAGAATCTGTGTGGCAGTCTCGATGCGGCTTGGGCGGCGCTCATGGACGATCTCCGGGACCGCGGCCTGCTGGAAACGACCACCATTGTGTGGATGGGGGAATTCGGTCGCACTCCCAAGATCAACCAAGCCAAGGGCCGCGACCATTACCCCAATGCCTGGAGTACGGTCCTCGCGGGTGGTGGCATCAAGGGCGGTCAGGCGATCGGCAAAACGAGCGCCGATGGCACTACGGTTGAAGAGCGACCCACGACCACGCTCGACATGCTGGCGACGCTTTGCCTGGCCCTTGGTATCGACTACGAGAAGACGAACCCGTCGAACGTGGGCCGACCCATCCGCATCGTGGACAAGCCCGCCCAGCCGATCAAGGAGGTAGTCGCGTGACACCGTCCCTGCTCCGACGCACGACTCCGGCCCACACGGCTTGGGCCTCGATTGGCTTACTCGTGCTCGCCAGTGGCGTGCTGGCGGCTCCACCCACCGTTTCGCCGAATGGCATCTCGGGGAGTTTCCCCGCAAGGACCAACCGCACCGCAATTGCGCGCGTAACTCCCACCCTGCGGCCACGCGCTGCCACCTTTCTGACGAAGCCGAACCCGGACCCGCGTGCCGCGGTGGCTCAGTTGCCGGTCAAGCCCGTTGCTCACACGTTGAGCAACATCGTCGAGGTGTTCATTCTCGCGCCACAACGACCGGTGCGAGCCCGGCTCACGATCCTGGTTGAAGGAAAGAACGTCACGGATGTCTGGCTCGAACTGCTCCGCAAGGCGTACACCTACTTCGATCGAGACAAGGACGGTTACCTGAACAGTAGCGAAGTGATCACCATACTCTCGAACGCCGGGATGTCGCTGATGCTTCAGAACGGGGTCTATCAGCCGACACCGCAGGACCGCCCCACGCTCGAACGATTGGATACCGACGGCGATCGCAAGATCTCCTTCGACGAATATGTCGCCTATTACAAGGGTGCCACCTCGCACATTCTCCGGCCGCAATTGCAGGTGAACGAAGATCCTTACAACACCGCGACCACCGAAGCGCTGTTCAAGCTGTTCGATACCAACAAAGATGACAAGCTCACCCGCGACGAAGTGAACGCGCTCGAGAAACTCCTCGCCACCAAAGATTCCGACGAGGACGAATGCCTGTCGCAAGTGGAACTCATGGCCGACCCGACTGCCAATCGGGGCCGCGTCGTGATGAGTACGGCGTTTAAGACGCCAAAAGACCCACGTACACCACCGCTTCAAACCGTACTGACCTATCCCTTGGGTCGGGTGCCGGGCACGCTCACGCAGCAAGTGATCCGCAAGTACGACAAGAATGAAGACCTGGAACTGACCGCAGAGGAATGCGGGTTCCCCGCGGCCGACTTCACGCAACTCGATACCGACGGCAATGGCCGCCTCGATGGGGAAGAACTGGACGCCTGGCGGACGGGCACTCCGGATCTAGAAGTCACGCTCTCTGTGGCAAATAAGCCCGATGATCGCGTGGCCAAGGTGACCACAGCAGACCAGGAAGCGCGCCGCAAAGGATTCGAGATTCAACAGATCGAGAACAGCCGACTGATTCTCCGCTGTGGTCGCCAGCCCATCGCCTTCTCGGCATTTGGCACCACCGTGACTCAGCTTCCGCCCTTGAAGGCGCAGTACCGTCATGTTTTCGACCTGCCCGCAGGAAAGAAAGGGTACGTGGAGGAGAAAGACCTCAGTGGGCCGAACGCGGTCCAGTTCCAGTACCTGCGGACTATCTTCGATCCCGCGGACGCCGATGCCGACAAGAAGTTGACGCTTGCGGAGTTCGAGAGTTACTTCGATCTGCAAGACTCGTTCCGTAACGTCGCGTTGTCCGTGATGCCGGCGATTCAAACACCCACACTGTTCCAGTTACTCGATGGGAATCAGGATGGCCGACTTGGGGTGCGGGAATTGCGCACTGCCTGGGAACGACTTCATCCGCTGGAGCCGACTGAGTCTGGCGTTATTAGCCGCGCCGCCATTCAGCCCACAATCAACCTCACGCTGGCACGCGGCATGGAACGGTATTCCGTCAACCAATCCCAGCAGTACCAACAGAATCAGCAGAACCTGCCAGACAAGGGGCCATTGTGGTTCCGCAAAATGGATCGCAACGCCGACGGCGATCTCTCCCGAATGGAGTACCTGGGAGCCCGGGCCGAGTTCGACACAATCGACACCGACCACGATGAATTGATCAGCCTCACCGAGGCGGAAGCGTACGACAAGAAGTTGCGCGGACGCGATAAGAAGTAAGCTCGCGACCATTACAGCGATTCGTCCCACACGCTGCTGTAAGCACCACTGTTTTCGAGATGCGTCAGCATCCGCTGGTAGAACGGGTGATGCGAGAGCGTGGCGCTGTCGCCAATCACGATGAGTTTGCGCCGAGCACGGGTGAAGGCGACATTGGTCCGGCGAACATCATCCAGAAAACCGATCTCGCCTTCGGGGTTCGACCGCACCAACGAAAGCACGATCACTTCCTTCTCACGTCCCTGAAAGCCGTCCACGCTATCGATTTCCAGGTTGGGCAAATCGCGGAGTCGTTCACGGAGTTGTTGCACCTGCGCCCGATAGGGCGTGATCACTCCAATCTGCGACGCGGTCACGCCGGCTTCGCACAGTTGCCGGACCTTGCGTGCAGTCAGTGCCGCCTCTTTCAGGTTCCGCCGACTTCCCGTGTCTTCTTCCGGTTCTTCATCGTAGCCCGCGCCGGCGGTGTCGATGAACTGCACTGCCGACTCGGTGAACGGATCGGTTTGCACCCCGGGTAAGTCGCACAGTCGATGCTCCGCTACCGTTTCATGAGCAACCAGCGCGTTCTCGTAGAACTCGCTGTTGGAGAATGCCATGATGGCGTTGTGCATGCGGTGCTGCACGGTGAGCATGCGAGCAACTTCTGCTCCGCGTTGCACGATGAGCCGTTCCATGAGGCTGGTCGCGAGCCCCTGTTCAGCGGCTTCTTGCGACAAAACGGTCGCGGGGAGCTGGCAATGATCGCCAGCCAGCACGAGCTTGTCGGCTCGTAACAAAGGCACCCAGTTTGTTGGTTCCGTGGACTGGCACGCTTCATCAAGAACGGCGACCGCGAAACGCAGCTGACCCAACAGCCCGCTATCGAGCCCCGTCAGTGTGGCACACACGATTCGTGTATCATCGAGTACCCGCGCCACCGCAAGCGATTCCAGCTTGCGGACCTCGGCCAACAAGTCGCGTGCTTCTCTCCGCAGCGCGGCCTTCTCGCCTAGCAACGGCTTGTCGCGGGTCCACCGATCGGCCTGGCGAAACAGTGCGAAGGCGTCTCGCGCCACCTTGCGTGCCTGCCGAGCGTCGGGGTGCTTTTCTGCAAGCAGATCGATCGCTCGGGCGCGAAGCTCGGGAGCGATTCGCGCGGGGTGACCGAGCCGCACCGGAAGTTCGCCCACCGCGAGCAACTTCTCCAGCAGGTGATCGACCGCATGATTACTGGGAGCGCACGCCAGCACCTTGTCGCCTCGCTTCACACACTCCCGGATGAACTCGACGACCGTCGTCGTCTTCCCGGTTCCGGGCGGACCATGAATGATGGCAACATCCTGGGCAGCCAGAGCAAAGTTGACGGCGGCCCGTTGGGGCGGGTTCAGGCGATCTTCTGGGAGTTCACCCGGCGAAGCCTCTGCTGGTGCAAACCGCGGTTCTTTCTCGCACAGCAGAACCGCACGCAATTCCGCGAGGCGATCGCCGCTGGCAGCCGCGGCTCGTTGGAGGGCATCCTGCTGGCGTAACCGTGACACTTCATCAGGTGTGAGGTCGATCCGCCAGATCGCTTCGTCAGGGAGTTCGTCATCGGGTGGGTCGATGGCCACGCCAACCGTGTTCGCCTGCCGATCGTAGATCACCCCGCGATACGATGGCACCCGCCGATTCACATTCGTCTGGTTCAGTACCACCGGCGAACCGGGTTGCAGCCGCGTGGAGGGAATGGGGTCGGTTTGGCTTTTCCGGCTGAAGGTAAGCAAGAGGCGGCCACCGAGCCCAAACTCGGCATCGCGCAGCACCAACGCACTCAGACTGGTTCCATCCCTGAGGGGAGAACCGTCTACGGCCTGAGCGCGGCGGCGTGCGTCTTCCTGTTCCGCACGTGCCTCCAGATCAAGGAGTCCGGAGAGTTTAGCGAAGTGATCGGCGTTGGTGAAGTCGGCTTTCCCGGCGAAGCGAGCGCGAACCGGCTTATCGCGGAAGGTGGCCCCATCCAGCGCGGCCACAATCGCAGCCGCCTTAGTGTCGGGCACTTCAACCGTGGCACCCCGGCCGATGAACGCGATCTTGCCGACCGCCTTCCCATCCACTTTCGCACGCTCGGCGACGAATCGGAGCACGTCGCCGGGCGAGCAGCGATACGGTACGGGGTCGATGTGGAGAAGCGCCATAGGACAGATCCATCATGACACGGAATCCCTCCGTGGCATGATAGCGGCTTCGCCGGCTTAACGCTGGATGGCAAGCTGCCGCCAGTGTGTCGCCTGGCTGTTCCGATAACGCCGAGCGGCCTCGTCCTGATTGCCCTCGCCGGTGTTGGCCTCGGAATCGCTCACCCGCGATTCTGTGGGGCGATTGTGGTCGTGGGCGGGCTGATACCAAGCCCAAACCGAGATACCAAACAATAACGCCATGCCGAGTACTGTGTACCGCAATGTCATCGTTTCCCCCTGGCTTCCGTGCCTGGATTGCAGGCGATACCCAGTCTGGTCCCAAAATGCAACGCGTTCTGCTCAGAGCACTGCGAGCGGGTCGTGTTCAACACGGCTCGACCACACAGTGATTCCTGGCCAATCCGCAGCGAGCTTCTGGGCCAGTTCCTCCACCCCCGGGCGCTCCGTGGCATAGTGCCCCGGCAGTATCACGCCGAGGTTAGAATCCCGTGCCACCAGCGCTTCGTGGAAGCGGATTTCACCCGTGAGGAATACATCGGCATTCAGCCGTATCGAATCTGAGAGATATTCACCCGCTGCACCGCACGCAATCGCCACTTTCGAGACGGTTCGATTCAAGTTCCCCACGACCTGAACCGACGGCGCGGCGAGTTGGGTCCGGGTGAGATCCGCCAGTTCCCGCAATGTCACGGGCCTAGGTAGTTCGCCCATACGCCCTTCGCCACCCTGGGGCAGTGGCCTGAGCGGGTAGACATCGAACGCGGGTTCCTCGTAACTGTGCGCGTGCCGAAGTGCCACGATTGCTGCGGGCACCCGGTTCTCGGGCACCACGACTTCCAGCCGCCATTCCGCGATATCTTCCCGCCGCCCTTTCTGTCCCACAGTCGGGTTGGTGGCATCGCTGGCGAAGAACGTTCCGTGCCCGGGAATCCGAAAGCTGCACTCGCGGTATTGCCCAATCACGCCAGCCCCCGCCTGGAACAGCGCGGCGGACACGTTCGCCAGATCGCTGTCTGGCACTAACGCCACGAGCTTGCACTGCGGGTTTCCATCGCGAGTGCGCAGGGGTTGCACACTTGTTAAGCCCAGCCGGCGACACAGAATGTCATTGATGCCACCCGGGCAGTTATCGAAGGCGGTGTGCGGCGAATAGACGGCGACTCCCGCACGAAGCAGTGGCAACAGCAACTTCCCCTCGGGCGATGCCGCGGTGAGCTTCTTGGTGGCCCGGAACAAGATGGGGTGATGGCTGACGATGAGTTCCACCCGTTCGCTGACCGCCTCCGCAACGACATCGGGCGTCACCGTCAAGCAGATCATCACGCGCGTCGCGGCGCTGCCGGAGTCGCCCAGGAGCAAACCCACGTTGTCCCAGTTCGCGGCCAGGGCACAGGGTGCGAAGCGTTCCAGATACTGGGTAATCTCCGCAACGGTTGGCATAGCAACTCCACTCATGAAAGGAATCCGAAGGCCACCGCTGGTCCCTCAGAGGTTTCAGAATACGAGACGTGGCGGCTCGTGAGATGGAAGCGTTCCAGGAACTGGTCTTGACGAAATCCGGGTTACGGTCCAGCCTGTATCACTTCGGCGATGTTGGCGACCACATGATGGGGCATCGTGCGAGCACGGGCACCGCTTGTGAGCTGGGCATCGATCCGGCAACGGGAGTGTTGGACACATGCAAAGCGTTTCAGGAAGGAACGGCGTGATGAGATTAGTATCACGGACGATCGCTGCCGGGTTCCTGCTCTTCGGTTTCACACTCGTAGCCGGTTGCGGCTCGAAGCCCGCACCTCCCGCGCCGAACGTGGAGCTGACACCCGATCCCAAACCCGAACCTCAGCCGGCCCCCACGGTCGTGGCCACCTGGGAACTCGATGTCACGAAGCATGTCGTGCCGACGACGCTCGTCGTGGCACAACTGGGCGGGGAACGCCTTACCCCCGAGGTCGTGATCGAGGCGGGGCAGTTGGTATTCCGCAAACCCGAGATGGCACCCGGCGACCCGTGGCGAGTGGCCATCACACTTCCCCCGGAAGCACTCAAGGGAGAACCGATTCAACTGGTGATCCCCGATGACCGCGTGCCAGGGCCGAACGTGACGATCGACTTCCCCAAGCCGTTCGAACTGGCCAAGTACGCCACGCGAGAACCCGGCACCGAGCGGAAGCCCTCCGGCTGGGAGATCCCGACCCGATCGATGAACTGGGTGGGCGGTTGTGCGTTGACACTGGACTTGAAGAAACGAGTGGAAGGCAAGGTTCAAGGGCACATTAACCTCGCCTTACCGATCATGGAGACGAAGGCCGATCCGGACCAACGGAACTTCCTGGCTGGTACGTTCGTCGCGAGCTTTCTGCGGCAACCGATCGATCCGCCAGCCCCTGAAGATGTCCCGTTTGTCAATGGCGCGGTGACCGTGACAGGTGCGAACTCCGAGGCTACTTTGATGGTCGGCTACGCGGCTCACCCGAGCCCAGAAGTGTTTCCACTCGGTGACGCCGAGATTCGTCTGGGGGAACCGGTCGATCCGCCACGCTGGACTTCGACCACGCACGACACGCCGCGGATCAGCCACCTCATTGCTGGCGATGGCAAGATGGTCCCCAGCCGGTTTGAGCACAACCGGCTGACACCGGGGCGTTACCTCATCATGGCCGGACTGCGCGATGGCCCCGCCGCCTGGAAATGGATGAACGTAACACCCAACAGCACCACAACCGTGAACCTGAGCATCGACGCCACCCAAACGGGCGGGCTCGAAGTGACGGCCCCGCTGGAAGCGCTCGGGAAGGTTCAACTGGCACCGGCCGACGATCCCGGTCAGCCGCCCATTTCGAGCAGTTTGTTCGTGGGCATCTCGCTGTTACTCCGCCTGGAACAAGACATCGCGGCTCGCAAGGCGTTGTTCAAGAACCTCGCTCCCGGGCGGTACGAAGTGCGCGCCGGCGGCCAATTGAGGACTGTGGAAATTGTGGCCGGGAAGGTCGCAGAACTCGACTTCGACAAGAAGGCACCCGAACCGAAGAAGCCGACCGAGGCCGCACCCGAGCCGAAGCCCAAGGGCTAGCGCGAATCGAGAACGGATGAGCCATCCGTTGCTTAGCCCGCGAACACAGCATGGGTCACCGGCGAACCCATGCTGACTTCGCGGACCGGTGAGTGACCATCAGATACCGGTCGTGACTTGCAACGTCACGCCTTGCACGAACACTTTCACCTTCTCGCGGTACTGCTGCATGTGCGTGGCCTGCATATGCGCGTTCAGTGCCTCCAGCGACTCCCACTTCTCGATCACCGTGACCACCTCGGGGCGCTGCGGGATTTGCACGGCCAGGGTGGTCGGAACATCGATCGTGCCCTGATATTCGATGCAACCGTTCTCCTGTTGCACCAGGGGCGTGAGCCAGCGAAACACCGCGATGAAGTCCGGTCGGGTGTCCGGCTTCAGCGTAATTGTCGCCACAACGTGGATCATGAGTGAACTTCCTTCATGCAACATCGAATAAGTTCGGTTGTACGGAGCGTGGCCGTTCTGGCTCGCAAATGGCCAGGTTCAATCCAGGTTCTTCCGTGCCCACGGTGTTCATGCGGGGACTGACCGGCCAACACTCCAGAAGCTCGACCGGAAACGGGAGCAACAACGGAAGGAGCCGATCGGGTTGCTGCTCGCGCGGATCGAGCCACTGGGCGAAGTGTTCTTCAGTAAGGATCGCCGGCATGCGATCGTGGAGCGGCTTGACCCGGTCGTTCGCGGGCACAGTCAGCACGGCGACCGTCTCGATGGGGCCAGTGGGGCCATTCCAACAATCCCAGACCCCGGCATAAGCTAGGATGCCGCCACCCGACTTGCTGAAGAAGTACGGCTGCTTCTTCTTGCCCCGATGCTGCCACTCGTAAAACCCATCGGCGGGAACGAGACAACGCCGACGCCGGAACGGATCGCGGAACGCCGGCTTCTCGTGCACCGTCTCGGCGCGAGCGTTCACAAAACCACCGGTACCCATGTCCTTGGCCCAGTGCGGGATGAGCCCCCAGCGGAGTTGCACCACCTCTCGATTGCCATGTGCCATGCGGATCACGGCAACCGGCTCGGCTGGCGCGATGTTGTAGCGTGGCTCGAACACGTATTCGAGATCGTCGGTGAGGTCGAAGAGCCCGACGATCTCGGGGCCGGAGGTGGTCAGCGTGTAACGGGCGCACATGGGTTGCGGCCTCGGCGGTGCGGATGTATCAGTATACCACACACCCATTGCGTGCCCGATGCGAGCGAGATCAGCCGCGGAGTTCCTTCATGGTGATGGGCTTCTTTTGGTAGACCGCCTCACGCACCAGCAAGCACGACAGAACCGCGTCGCGGCCATGTTCGACCGTAGCCACCGGCGGCTTGCGATCCTTCACGCTGGCCGCAAATGCTTCCAGCCCCAACCGGGTGTTGTTGATGTTCGCCGGGCCGGTAAAACCGATGCGATCCGGCTTGTTCAATTCCTTGCGATAGCTGAACAACCCGCTGTTGAAGTCGATACCACCCTTCACGCCATTCAGCCGGGTGTACTCGTCGTTGAATTCTTTCTTGAACGCACCGTTTTGCCCCGGGGCTACCCACGAATGCAGGATGTTGACGATGCATCCGTTGTCGTATTCCACCACGGCCGAGTAGTAGTCGTGGATATCGCGATCGGGCTGGAACGCCTTGTACAGTCCGGTCTTCCCAAGGCCCATGGCTCGGACCGGTAACCCACGGCAGGCCCAGTTCATGACATCCCAGTTATGGCAGGCCTGCTCGACCATCCAGT
>JBGTAO010000573.1:0-12443 GCA_041749835.1 Gemmata sp.
CACGGGGGCGGGGTTCAACCCGACCCGCGTTCGCAATTGCTCACAGACTCGAGCCAGCCACTCAGCCGATGGCAGGCCATATGGTCGGAACTTTTCGGGGCGTTCCAGATCTTCCTGCAAGAATAGTGCCCGGTTTCGCCCGAGGTGCATCGCCGCCGGGGTGTCCATCAGCGTGCTCGAATCGGCACCACTCATCTGGAACAAGACCCGCATGGCGAATTCTCGAATCTGCGGTCGCTCGAACAGCCGGTTCAGATTCGTGAGAGAGTCGCACCAGATGATGACGTGAATACCCACAGGCGGGCCATCGCGGAGAATCGTGTTGAAGCGTTCCGCAGGTGTGGGTTCGCGTTCTGCCCCACGGCGGCCAAAGCCGAAGTCCTCCTCAGCTTTCCGCAATTCCCGGAAGCGGTGTGCCCCGAACACGAACAAGAACCGCGGCGTCCGATCCGCCGTTTCCCCCTTCTGCCGGCGATCCAGTTCGGTAGCAAGTTCCGCAAGTGTTGCAGCCAGCCCGGCACGCCCAGGAGCGCTGAGTTGTGGGATCGGTGCGGCCAGTTTGGTGAGGTACTCGGCATCTTCCGCATCGTCGGGCGTGCCATCGAGCAGGGTGATTGTTGCGGCACCTCCTGCTGGCACCTGCGCGGCCAGCCCGATGGCACCAGCGGTGAACAAGGCGCGTGCGGCTGGTTCGTTCTGACCGATCATGAGCAGGTTCGCTCCGCCCGTAGGCCGGAATACCGCCGCCGTTGGGTCTTTGATGGCAACGGGGTCTCCGAGCCACGCCGTGGGAGCCTTGGTTGCGACACTTGAACCGAGCGCCCGCGAAAGAGCCAGATTGTGGGCCACCTCTGCCGCGCTATTGCCCGAGAAGACTAACGGTGGCGGGTACTTGTTGGCCGCGCGATCGCGTAAGTGCTCCAGAAGCTGTTCTCGCTTCTCTTCAGCGAGCCACACCACCTGGAAGGGGTCGTTCCCCTCGATCAACCCATTCTGGTCGTTGTAAATGGCCTCTCCGGGCCGTGAGAGCAAGCGCGCGGCGTTGTTGTCCTTGCTGAGAATCAACTGTGCATCGGTATCCGAACACTGCAACGCGACCCGGACCGCCATCTGGTCAATGGTGCTGCGGGGGAGCG
Organism: Gemmata sp.; assembly: GCA_041749835.1. Lineage (GTDB taxonomy): Bacteria > Planctomycetota > Planctomycetia > Gemmatales > Gemmataceae > Gemmata. The sequence goes on from JBGTAO010000573.1 coordinate 1,137, forward strand.
AATACGAACCACCCAGTGTTTGCGATCCGAGCAATACGTGCATGCCGAAGGCACGACCCTGACGCACGAGCCGATCGAGCAAGAGCGCCGCTTCCTGAGCCAGTTTGTCGTCTTCCACGAACAACTGCTGGAACTCATCAATGATCAGTAGAATCCGTGGAGTCTTTTCCGTGGGATGGGCGGCACGATACCCGGCGAGGTCGTTCACGCCGCTGTCCCGGAATTTCTCGCCACGCTCCTTCAGGATGCCATCGAGCCGCTGGAGCACGCTGAGGCCGAACTCCCGCTCACTCTGGATCGCCACCACGCGGGCATGCGGCAACCGATAGGTGGCGTACCACTGGAACTCCACACCCTCCTTGAAGTCGATCAAGTAGAGTTCGGCCTCATCGGGGCTATAGATTAGCGCGAGATTGGTGATCAGCGCATGCAACAGCGTCGATTTGCCCGAGCCGGTTTTCCCCGCTACCAAAGCATGCTGTGCGGTTCCACGACCCAGATGGAACGATTGCCGGCGGGTTGCTCCGGCACGACCCACGGGGATTTCGAAGCCGCGGCTGGCATCGCCAGTCCACTCGTCGTCGGGCTTCGGGGCGATGTACTCGAATGGGACTTCGACCCGCACCGCATCGCGGCTGGCCTTGCCCACCCGCTGCACGATTTTGGCGATCACCTCGGGCTCGGGCGGCCGATCCAGCACCAACGGGAATGCAGCCAGCGCCGGATCTTTTGGCACGAACGCGCCGTCTTTCCACGCCATCGTGAAGCTTGTGGCTTCCAGATCCGCGATGTTGAAGTCGCGTGGCATGGTCATTCGCGTGTCGGCAGTGAGCAGAGTGCAAACACCGCACGATGGCCCGCTATTGGCGATACTGAGTAGTCGCTTGGCGGCCTCGGGCGAGAAGCTTGTGGGGAAGTTTGCGATCACCAAAACGCGGTACGGCTCGGCCACTTCACCCGCGGCGCGGTTATAGTCCTCGATCGTCTTGTACTGATTCCGCAGGTACTTTTGGATCACGCTGGCAATATGATCGGTGAGGTCGGTGAGCCGTTGCTCGATGTGCGAAGGCTCGGTCCAGATCTGGGATGTCACGAGCTTCTCATCGTGATCGGCCAGGTGCATGAATGCCGCGAAGTTCTCGCCAAGGCCCACGGGATCGATGATGGTGAAGCGCACTTTCCCCGGGGGCAGTCCCGTCAGGAGCCGGAGCATCATGGCCTGGAGTACGGTAACGCCGGCGGCCCGTCCTTCATCGCGTGCTCGCAGTAGCACAGAACAGCGATCCGGGAACGGCAAGTAAGACGGAGTTGTTCCCGCAAGCTCGGGCACCGGAGCCAGGCGCGAATCGGTTGGAATACCATCGGGTATCGCGTTCAAGTCAATCGTGTACTCGCCAAAGCGCACACCTTGAGGAACAGTCGTTGCGAGAGGTTGATCGGCTTGTGCAACCTCGCTCCAGGGGCGGAACAGGTTCGCGCCTTGAGTGCGCAGATGCGTCAGCGTGTCGGCGACGGTTTGCGTTGTTGCACTCCACAGAGTGGCGAGCTTGGCCCAGGCCTGATCTCGAACTGTGGTTGCAGCGGCGATTTTCTCCGTGAACGCGCTCTCAGCCGCGGCCAACTCGCTCTCCAAGCGAGTCGCCGTTTTGCTCCGCAACGCCTGGTAGGATTCCGTTTCCACAGCGAGTGAAGCAGTGAGTTGCCGTTGCAGTTTTTCGCCCCGAGTCACATGTTCTTCGTCGAGTCGTTGCAGTTCCGCAGAGAAGGTTTTCGCCTGGGCTTCCAACATCGGCAGGTAATGCTCCTCGGTTTCTTTTTGTTTGCGGCGGTGTCGCTCCGAGAGGCGAGCGCGTTCCTCGGCGTACTCTTTCGCGGCGTAATCGTTGATGAGGCGGCAGCCCCGTTCAGCTTCGGCCAACTGTTGAGACAGTGCTTTGCCGTGCTGAAGTGTGAGGAGCCGACCGAGGAATCGGATCAGGAGCCACAGCGCAATTCCCAGGACCAACCCGACACCGAGCGTTACGCCGATCGCCTGCTCCACTGAAAGCGTGCGGAAGCTCAGAGCCCCGGCACCACCCGCGAGTAAGATCCAGACAGGTAGACCGCTCCAGCGCCCCAATCCGGGCGACTTCAACCGGGCGAGCCGGCTCAGCGTAGTTTCTGCCGAGGCCACCGCCTTGTTCATCCGTGTAATCGGGTCATCGTCGGAAGAACTGATCACGTCGTCGCCAGCCTCGATACTCGCGCGAGTGACGCCTCCCCGCGTCAACAAGGGCTCCGCCTGACGCCACATGGCCTGAACGCGTTCGAGGCCAACCGCGGCTTTCCGTTGTAAGGTCTCCAGTTGCTCCTTGGCGGCTTTCTCACCCGCTTCGAGCATCGAATCGTAATGCCACAGCCGGTCTTTGTACTCGGTGCGGCCGCGCTCTTCTGCGGCTTTGAACTTCTCCGTGAGTGCCACACGTTGTTCTTCACGCGAGCGGTTATTCTTGAATCGTTCCGAGTCTGTGCTCCGAGTAATCGTGGCCATGGTATCCGCGTGCGTCTCGTCGATACGGGTGAGTTCCCCGTCGCGGGCAGTGCTGTTCGATTTCCGTGACCGTGCCACTTCGCGCTCGGCCTTCTCCACAGCAGTCTGGTACGCAGCAGCCGATTCCGCTTCGGCACTCGCCCGGGCACGAACCGCCTCCAGGAGGCGTGCAAAGGAGTTTCGCTGTTGCTCGAAGTCATTCTCGGGCATCGGTTCAGTTCCTGCGGGAATCTGTTAATCGTGGCGGATCACCCCGTGGGCTTAGCTCCCGGGGTATTCACATTCGTGGCGGATCTGGGTGAAAAGCGTAGTCAGTTGATCGATGGCTCGAAGGGTGGTCGAAACGGTCGTATCGAGTTCCTCGACCACCTTCTCACCGTGGTCGCGCCGGACCATGTCGTCCCATTCATCCGTGGTTGCGTTCCACTTGGCCCGAGCCGTTTTTTGGGCATCGTAAATCTGGCTACGGGTGGTACCAAATCGCATGAGCAGTCTCCCGCAAGGTGCGTTTACGCTTCGGGTGTGCCTGGAGGAGTTGCCGCTCCACCGGAGCCAGGAGGAGAAGCGGGTGCCGCCGGTAGACTCGAAGGCCCAGGGGCATAATCGGGGCGAAGACCGGCATACGCTTCGAGCGAGGCCACTCGTTGCGCGAGTTGTGCGAGCGATTTGGGCAAGTCGGCTTCCAGGAAATTCGCCAGTCGACGACTCGCCCCGCTGTAAACCTCGTCGATCATCTTGGGAAGCCGCCCCAGCCATTGCCGGCATTTCACAACCTGGTCTTCAGCATGCTGCAACCTGGCCTTGGCGACGCGAAGGTTCTTCTCCTGCACCGTAGTATCGGGTTCGCGGCCGTCCCAGGTGGGGAACTTGCGTTGCGACAGTTCCGCCTTGGCACGAACCACGTCGTCCTCGCAATCCCGTACTGCCCGCTGCCAGCTACTGAGTTGATCGCCGACCCACTCGTGGGCGCGGCGAATCTCCAACTCGACACCGGCGAGCGCCTCGGCCAGGCCTTCACCGTAGGTCGCCAGAGCGGCGTGCCAGTCACGAATGGCATCGATTGATCGAACATCGGCCTGGGGACCAGACATGGTCGCGTTACCTCAGAATGCCGAGTGGGCACGGGGCCGGTTGCTCACACCGAATGCATTAGCGCTGCGACAGGTATTCTTCAATCCGTTCGGCCTTGCGAAGTAGAAACGGAATATGGTCTTCACTGACTTCCAGGAACCGTTCCAAAACCTGCATGGTGGCTTCGAATTCCTGGGTGAATCGTTCATGCTCCTGATCGCGCCAGGAGTCACCAAGGGCAACCAATTGGCCGTGCAATCCCGCGAGCCCCGATTGCAAGTCGGCATTGAAGCGTTTCAGATTGGACGCAAATCGCCGCAATTCCGCGGGATCAACTATCGCCTGAGACATGGGCAATGCTCCGAACAATCCAAGACATGGGCCGAAGAGGGGCGATAGTAGGATTATACCCCAATTGCATGGTGCGTGTGGGCGGGTTTTTGTGAAGGTTCGCGGCCCTCCAGCACTTAAACGGGGAACCGAACGACCACACGACCCGCGATCTCAGTGGCCAACGACCTCTGCCGTTGCCACGACGATTACGGGTCGTGTGGTCGCCATCTCGGTGCCACGAGCACCAACCGGCGTTACTCCGGAACGGTGGCCTCGAACTTCAAATTAGCCAACATCGTGTGGAGTCGCGCCCGAGCGGCATCACGCTTCGCCTGATTCTGTTTTTCATCCTGACCGATCGCCTCCAAGCGATCTTCCTGCATACCGAGGGTGCGCACAAACCGTTCGCGTAGTTCCTTCTCACTGGCCCGATCGCCCAGTGATCCCAGGTTCTCCCGGATGCGGCCCTGCTCTTGGTGAATCTGATGCCGCTCATTGGCGAGCTCTTGTAGCTTCGTTTCGTAGCCCGCCAACTCCTGGCGTATCTCGAAGGACTCGCGCAGAACCTTCTCGGTCTTCTGGTCGATGAACCGGCTTTGCACCCAGATGCCCAGTTGCGCTTCGGACACGTCGCCCAGTGCGTAGACCTGGCTCTGCGTTTGCTCGCTCTTGACGACGAATTTGACCGCCTTGTTCGCCGGCAACGAAAGCTTGAAACGCCAGTAATTCTCGGTCACTTCGTGTGCGGCCGGTGTGTCGATGAGGTTCCAGTCGGAGCCCGGTCGCGGGTGATCCAGATACAGAGTCTCGTTTTGATCCGACTTGCTACTGAAGGTGTAAGTCGTCTGGACGGCCTGGCCAAAGTAGGCAATCAGTGTGCCCTGCCGGATCACCACGCGATTGATCCGCTGGCGAAAGCTCTCGACATTATCGAGCACCCGCACGGCCAGTTCGACCGCGTACCCGACCAGGCGCTTCTCGGTGGGCTTAAGCGTATCGAGCATGGCTTCCCCCACGTAGCTGCCCTGTTCGAGAACCGTCACCGGACCGCCTTCCAGCGTCAGCCCGGTGGTATTCTCGAATTCGACACAGCGCATCGGGTTCTCGGCTCGTGCCGCCTTCTGATACAGCAAGACCGACTTGCCCGCGAAGGGTTTCAACACAATGGGTACCAGTGCCGATTGATTCCGTCGCACGGTCACCGGCTTCTCGATGCCATATTCGAAGAGGTCGCCCACCTGGCGTTCGCGGGTCTGGGCGTGCACCGAAGAGAGGCCCGATTGTGGCTGTGCGGCCGCCTCACTGCGATCCATCGCCCTCTTGCGGCTGGCATCACGACGAGCCATGGGTGCCCCAGGAGCCGACATGCTGGCCATGGCGTAATCGGCCGTGAGTGATTCCGCATCGCCGAAGTTCTCGACGCCACTCTCGGCGATCGGAGGCAGCACACCGGTGGTTTCTCTGACGGCAATCACTGGTCGGCTGATGTAACGCGGCGTGTACAGATCGTGCACGAACGAAACGGGAAGACCCGCCACGAGCGTGAGTTCGACATCGACCCAGTCTTCGTCGGAGGTGTTATCGACAACCGCCCAGCCCTGGATCAGCGGTTGGTTGTCCACAGCACCGGCGATACCCGAAGCGTGGTCTTCGCCCAGCAAAATGCGGTAGGTCGCCTTCCAGACAGGCGCTTCGAGCACATAACTTAGCCGCACCCGGCGCAATCCTTCACCTTGAGCAAAGAGCGTGAATGTCCGGTCGTCCTTCTTCTTGGAGGCGAGTTGCGTTTTCAGGTAGAAGTCGAGATCGCGTTTGATCCCTTCATCGAGCAACGTGAGCTCGAGATCGTACAGATCGAACGTGCGCATCTCGCCGGAATCGGTCAGCAAGGAAAGCCGAACTTGTGTGGTGATTCCGGCGACGGTGCTGGTCTCGATGCTGTCGATGCCCAGAATGGTGCCCTGAACCAGGCTGCCGCCGGTCGGCTTCACCGAGGCCCGGGCACCCTTCAGTTGCGGGAGCAAGCCGACGAGGCTACCGGAATCGGGAATACTCAGTGCGATCTCGGCGAGCAACTTCTCGATAGGTGTGGTGGAATCGTACGAGACCGCCGAGATGGTCCCACCGCCCAGATCGAGCACGGTGAGCGATTTGAGCACATCGCTGACTTCACGCTGCTTGAAGGAAAGGGCGAGAGTTTCTTCACCGTGAACTTCGGCTTCGCGTTCAAAATAGCCCACACCGTGCTTGTAAAGAACGACGCGGCGAACGGGGAGAGTGGACATGGTGTGGCTCCTGTTGCTGTGGCTGGTGTTGGCACGGGGGGCGAACCAACTGGGTGGTGCCCTGCTCGGCTATGACCCGCAATCGGACGAGAAATTCCCTATAATGATGAGGACGCGCCACCTCTCACCCGCGTTCGCGCTCTCAGTATACACCCGCCGCTCTATCGGGGACTTCCCAAGTGCCTAGCCGCGAACCCACCCGCACACCACGCGAAGTTCTTGCCCTGCTTCGTGAGCGAGAAGTGAAAGCCGTGGATCTGCGATTCATGGACTTCCCCGGTCTCTGGAAGCACTTCACCGTACCCGCCGAGGTCTTGGACGAAGAGATGCTCCTCGATGGGATCGGCTTCGATGGATCGAGCATTCGCGGCTGGATGCCCATCAACGAGTCGGACATGCTGCTGGTCCCCGAACCGGGCACGCTGTTCATCGACCCGTTTTGCAAAGACGTGACACTGGCGATGATCTGCAACATTCAAGACCCGTTGACCCGCGAAGATTACAGCAAAGATCCGCGAAATGTCGCCCGCAAAGCCGTCAATTACATGAAGAGCACCGGCGTGGCTGATGCGGCGATGATTGGCCCCTCGCTCGAGTTCTTCGTGTTCGATGAGGTGCGGTTCGATCACACCAATCACTCGGCGTTCTACTTCGTCGATTCCGTGGAAGGGGAATGGAACACCGGTCGCGAGGAGCGGCCGAATCTCGGTTACAAGATTCCGCACAAGCAAGGCTACTTCCCGTGCCCGCCGACCGATGCGATCCACGATCTGCGTTCCGAGATGATGTTGGTGATGATGGAATGCGGGATGACGGTGGAGAGCCATCACCACCAGAAAGCCAGCGGGGGGCAGTGTGCCATCAACATTCGCTACGACGACCTCGTTTCCATGGCCGACAATGTGCTGAAGTACAAGTACGTAGTGAAGAACGTGGCACGCCGCAACGGCAAGACCGCGACATTCATGCCCAAACCGCTATTCGAGGATTATGGCAGCGGCATGCACGTTCACCTTTCGCTCTGGAAAGAAAAGAATGGCGAACGCATAAACCTGTTCTCGGGCAACGATTACTCCGGCTTATCCGAGATGGCGATGTATGCCCTGGGTGGATTGCTCCAACATGCGCCTTCTCTCTGTGCGATTACCAACCCCACGACGAATAGCTATAAGCGGCTGATTCCGGGGTACGAAGCTCCCGTGAACCTGGCCTACAGCCAGCGAAACCGTTCTGCGGCGGTGCGCATTCCGGTCTACTCGTCGCGTTCGAAATCGAAGCGACTCGAATACCGCGTTCCCGATGGTGCTTCGAATCCGTATCTGGCATTCGCAGCGATGCTCATGGCAATGCTCGATGGCATCCGCAATAAGACGCACCCGGGGCCACCGCTCGATAAGGACATCTACGATCTGCCACCCGAAGAGCTGAAAGACTTGGCACGAGTACCGCAGACGCTCGACGATGCACTCAATGCCCTGGAGCGCGATCACGAGTTCCTGTTGCAAGGGAGCGTGTTCACGGAAGACGTGATTGAAACCTGGATCGACTACAAGCGGAAGGCCGAAGTTGCCGCGTTGCGCGTGCGACCACATCCCTACGAGTTCGCGCTCTATTTCGACATGTGATCGCGTGCGGATCGCCCGCTTTTGCCTGGAATTCCCAGCGACAACTGGAGACAGTTCAGGTTGCTCTTGCAGTAGCCATTTCCCACCCGCTACACTCTTCCAGTCAATCACCATCCGGGGCAGGATGCCCCTCTTGAGGTCCACGGAGGGCCCGTCGCACATGCCCGCTGCCCGCACCAAAGAAACCAGTCCCAAGGTCGTTCCCCCACCGCCGGCCCGGCCGATGATCGGGTTGAACACAGATTTCCTCACGCCGAAAAACTCCCCGGCGTACATGCGTCTCAATGCCGGCTACTTCGATGCCATTTTGGCTGCCGGCGGGTTGCCAGTTCTGCTCCCGCCGCTGCGAAAAGAGAACAACGCCGAGTACGACACGATTCTCGATCAACTCGCGGGTATCGTTCTCACGGGTGGTGCCGATATGGACCCACGCCGCAACGGGCAGGCCATTACCTCTGCTGTCAATCCGATGCCGGTTCGCCGTGAAGATGCCGATCGCGCATTGCTGGCCCGGATTTTCGAGCGTAAGACGCCAGTCCTGGGAATCGGGCTCGGGATGCAGCAGTTGAACGTCTTCGCTGGTGGCACGCTTCATTTGCATCTGCCCGCAGATAACCCCAAGGCCATGCCGCACAACGATCAGACCGGCGCACCGCATCGGCACATGGTCTTGATCGAGCCAAACACACGGCTCGACGATATCTACGGAACGCAGGAATTGCGGGTCAACAGTGACCACCATCAAGCGGTGAATCAGATCGGTAAGCGGATGCGGATTGCGGCGAAGGCACCCGATGGCGTGATCGAAGGAATTGAGTCGACCGATCCCAACTGGTTCTGTGTGGGCATTCAATGGCACCCCGAAGCCGACACCGCCAGCGCGCTCGATGTGCAGATCTTTGATTGCTTTGTCCAGGCCGCCGTGCGCAGCATGGACAGCTCGTTTGTTGCAGCCTGAATTGTGGAATTGTTTCTCCGCGTGAGCGAGCCGATCGTTCGCTCACGTCCGGTTCGGTTCAGTTGCCCAGATCACCTCACTCACATCCCATTCCATGGCCATGTCACGAATCCTGATCGGCCTATCGGTCGGCTCTGGGCTCGAAGGTGTCGACGCGGCGGCGGTGCGACTCGGAGGGGTAGGCCTAAACCTCACAACGGAAGTGCTCGACGCGGTTCGCATCACCTTTCCCCCATCGGTACGCGATCTCCTCCGCCTCGACCTGGGAAAGCTCTCACCATCGAGCACTGCGAACAACGATCTGATTCGCAACATTGCCGAAACCGCCATTCATGGTGCCCGCCAAGTACTGACTCGCGTGGCGATCTCCCCGCGGGATACGTTTGCAACAGCCTTTCTCGAACCGGGCCATTCGGGTATCGAGCTTCCGATCTCCTGGTCAAATGTGGCGGTCCGGATTGCCGAACAAACCGGGCTCACGGTGTTTCATGGCTTCCGGTACCGCGATCGTGCAGCAGGGGGTGCGGGGAATCCCATTACTTCCGCGGCCGATTACCTCGTCCTGCGGTCGGCCACGGCAAATCGCCTCCTGATTCACCTGGGGGCAGTGACTTACCTCTTGCAGGTTGCACCGAATAGTCGCGTTTCGGGTGCGATTGGCTTTGAAGCTGGACCGGGCAATCAGTTGCTGGATTCGTTGATTTATCACGGAACACGTGGGAAAGAACGCTATGATCCTGGTGGCAAGACGGCGGTGCAAGGGCGCTGTCTGGAGCCACTGCTGGCGCGATGGTTGGAGCACCCGCACCTGACACGCACACCGCCGAAGTCCGTTCATCCGGAAGCGTTCGGTCGCAGTTTCCTCCTGGCGGCATTCGATGCCACACGGCAGCTTGGTGCTGGGTTACCGGACTTGCTTTGCACGGCCACGCACCTGATCGCCCACGTACTGATGGAAGCGGCTCGGCAATGGCTCCCGGAATCACCCACACCGCGGCAGATCCTGATCAGCGGGGGTGGGGTTCGCAACGGCTTCCTCTGGCAACTTGTCGGTCAACAGTTTGGAAGTGAACCAATCGCACGCTCCAACGAAGCGGGTCTACCTGCCCTGGCGCGGAATGCTGTCGCAGCTGGGATACTGGCGGCTTTGACATGCGATGGCGTGGACGGAAACCTGCCTCATCTGACGGGAGCAGCCGGAGGCCGGCTGTTGGGCCAACTCATCCCCGGCGATGGGCGAAACTGGGCTCGCGTGGCAGCCTGGGTTGCCGATCAGGCGGGAGAATACCCCCGTACGAACCGCGTGGCTTAAGTTCGCAATCGGCTCTCAGCCCGTGAGCAATTTGCGGGCCAGCACGACAGCGCCCACAGCAGGGTCATGAACGAGCCCAACCAGCCCGGGAGTGACGCCGCAGGCTCTCAACTCCGTCAAGAACCGCTCACGAAACGCCTCACTGCGCAGTACCAGTCCGCCGGTCAGCGCAATCGGGACATTCTCGCAGGATAAACCGCCAAGCGCCACGGCACCCGCAGCCGTTTGGGCTAATTCCCGCGCCTGTTCTTCCACAATTTCTCTCGCGGTTTGGTCGGTCGCAGCCAGTTCCAGGACCACGGGTGCGAGTGCCGCAATCGCCGCCTTGTCCCAGGCACCGCGGTACACCGCCGGAATGAAATCACGCGGATCGTTCGAGCCGAGTTTCTCGAGTAAGACGGGCAACAGTGCCGTAGGTGGCCCAATTCCATCGGCAGTGCGACAGGCCGCACGCAAGCCCAGCTTGCCCATCCGGAAAGCGCTGCCTTCGTCGCCGAGCAGGTAACCCCAGCCACCCGCTCGCGCAGTTCGTCCGTCTTGATCGAGTGTAAAGGCGATCGAACCCGTTCCAGCAATCACCGCGAGCCCCCAGCCTTCCGGCGTCCCTGCTGCGAATAGCAATGTCGCATCGTTGGCAATGGAGAGTTTCGCGGACAGCTCGACCCGATCGGCCCAGCGGCGGATCACGTCTTCGCCATCGAGATCAATTCCCGCCAGACCCAGAACGGCAGCGGCTACGGGGCAATAAGCCAACTTGGCCGATTCGAAAGCCGAGCCAACCGCGGCATCGAGTTGTTGGAGCCCCGCCTGCTCGCCCACTGCCTGGATATTCGAGGGGCCACCGTGACCACGCCCCAGTACACGCCCCGTGGAAGCTTCGGCCAGCAGCGCCACGGTGCTTGTCGCACCGCCATCAATCCCGAGCAAGAGTGCGGCAGGCCCCTGTGGCGAAGAATCGAGAGCGGAAGTCACGTCAGCATCCTCAGCACAAGATCCGGCCAATGTTGGAAGTCGAGAATGTTCGGCCGCTCGATTCACGATTACACATTCTGGGGCAGTGTACCCGTCGATCCCGCTCGCATATACTGTTCCACATTCCCAGTCCACAACAACGGGCTTACGACGGAAAGCCGTGAACTCGTTCGTTGTGCGCGTAACCCCTCTCTCACCACAATAGCAACCATGAACAAACT
>JBGTAO010000574.1:0-6400 GCA_041749835.1 Gemmata sp.
GTGAGTTTACCGCAAGAGGGCGATTGGGCAACGCTCTGAACACGGCGCTACCCGAATGATGAAGTGCTTGCGAAGTCGAATCTTGCTGCTTGAATTCACCTTCCGACGATCGCGGGATGATCTTCCGGCCAGTGGGAGAACTCGCTCGTGGCTTCCAGACCCGGGATTTTGACCCGGAAGATACTGCCAGCACCGAGTTCGCTCTCCACCGTGATTGTGCCGTTGAGTCGCTCCACATACTCCTGAACGATTGCAAGCCCTAACCCCGCATGAACACCAGTGGAATGCCGCGACGGGTCGGCCCGGTAGAACCGTTCGAAGATCTTGTCTTTCACTTCCTGTGTCATGCCAATCCCGGTATCACGAACTTCCAGGACAATGGAACGCCCATCGCGTCGTGCTGTCAGGTCGATCGTACCATCGGGCTTGTTGTACTCCACTGCGTTATGAAGCAGGTTCATGATCACTTCGCGGAGCTTGCCGGAATCGGTCTCCACATCCAATGGACCATTCGCATGGACGTGGACGGTCAGAGTATGCGCAGCACCAAGTGGTCGGATAACGGCTGCACACGACACGGCGAGATCCGCAGCATCGACAAGTGTAATCTGAGTATGATCGTTACCTGCATCGAGTGAAGCCAATGTCATAATCCGTTCAACGAGTTGGCTCAATTCTTTCGAGATGAGTCGGCACTCTTCGAGCGTGGTGCGATATTGGTCAGGACTTCTCGGCTTGCGGAGAGCGACTTCGATCGTTGCCATGAGCGCGGCAATCGGTGTTCGAAGTTCGTGCGAGATATCAGCCACTGCTTGCTTCTCCCGTGAAAACGCACGCTGTAACAATTCCAGTGTCTGAGTGAGCCGGGAATGGATCGGGAGCAGTTCATCGGACAATCCGTGTCCATCATGGGGGAGTTTGAAATCCTTTTCAGAAACCCGGCTTACAGCATCAGACAACTTACCCAGCGGGCGGAGGCCACGATTCACCAGGATCGGACCACCCAGTGCAATCGCGAGGAACGCTAGGATGCCAATTCCGCCGACCTGCAATTGCAGAGCCCGGCGCACCTGGCGCGTTTGTTCAGACAGTCTCGTCAGCTCATCGTCGCGCTCGGCAGCCAGCCTGGCAATCAAATCGTCAATTACTGCCAGAGGCCGAGCACACTGAATGTATAGGCGCGGCAACGCATCGGCGGTCGGAGCAGGAGGTGGAATTGGCTGGGACGGTGGTGGCCAAACCCCACCCGGCGGCGGACCCGTGAGTTCCGAACCCACCCAGGTAACCCACGAGCCAAGTACCGAGCGAGAAGGCGGACCGAACCCACCGCGATCAGGAGGACCACCACCGGAGCGGCCACCACCGGAGCGGCCGCCCGGAAACTGCAGGTTCCGATCGAAGTAAGGTACTTTCATCAAGACTCGCCGAATGGGTTGTTTCCCATCACTGAGCAGCGTATCACCAATAATCCAGTCAATGAGGTTCGAGGTTTCACGAGTGCGACTTCCGTCTGAAGCAGTTCGCAATTCCACGGGCTTGGTATCAATCTGCTTGGCATCGAAGGGGAGCTTGAGGTTGCCTTGCTTCTCCAACGAACGCGAATGCCATTCCCGGCCCGAGAGTGTGTTGATCTGGAAGTAATCGTTGCCGCGATTCTCCTCATCGATCAACTGGATGTACTCCTCCGGTAAGGGAAGGTTTGCAAAATACATCCGGAATAATGCGCTGGGGATCGGGTTGGGCTTGGAAAACGTACCCGAGTTCTTCGCACTCGCGATCCAGGCGGCCTGCGAGAACGGGTTTGACAGGAACAAGAGCGGTGCTGTTTCCTGCAGCATCCGGTACTTTCCCATCTCGATCGTGAAGCGGGAGTAGTAATGGCTTTGCATGATGTTGCCGAGCTCCTTGGCTTGCTGCAGGAGGGCTTCATCGGTGCGTGCCAATTCTTCACGAACGCGGTCCTGATGCCGGGAGGTCACTAACCCGGCGATCTCCGCTTCACGAGCAATCAAGGCCCGAGCGGTCACTTGATCAATCACCGCCCAAACAACCACGAGTGTGATTGCAAGAAGTACCAAAAGGTACAGCGTAAGTGATCGCCGAATGGAGGGCATGGTTGCGGTGTCGGGGTCAGAGAATCAGGGGGTAATCGAATCGCCACAAGGTCATTTTTGTCTCAACATCGAGGCTAATGCGCATTCTCATGCTGCAGCCAAGGGATTGAATCACGTGGCGGGTGTCGGGGGATCGTCTTCGCTGCGGAGCATGTAGCCTTCGCCCCAACGTGTCAGAATGAGCTGCGGCTCGAAATTCTTATCGATCTTGTTTCGCAAATAACGAATGTAAACATCCACCACGTTCGAGGTGTTTTCATCGTACTCATCGTAGAGGTGCTCCCAGATCATGCTCCGGGTGACAACCTTGCCACGATTGTAAGCGAGAAACTCCAGGAGCGCGTATTCACGGGGCGTCAGGTGAATCGTCTGGCCGGCGCGACGAACCGTTCTTGCAGCCGTGTCCACTTCCAGATCGTAGCAACGCAAGATCGGATCTTTTTGGTGGTGACCGCGTCGGACCAGTGCCCGGACCCGTGCGAGCAATTCACTGAACTCGAACGGCTTCGCCAAATAATCGTCGGCTCCCGTGTCGAGTCCTGCGACTTTATCCTGGGTCGTGGTGCGAGCCGTGAGCATGAGCACGTGGGTCGAAATCCCCGCCCCACGCCAGCGTTTCAACAGCGTAAGACCATCGACCTTGGGAAGCATGATGTCCAGAATTACAACATCATAAGATGTTGTCCGGCATTTCACATCACCTTCTTCGCCATCAATTGCCACATCGACGGCGAAGCCTTCCTCTTCGAGTCCTTGCCGGACCGCACGTACGATCGGAGGACTATCTTCGACCAACAATACACGCACGGTGTACCCCTTGGGTTAGGAAGTAACCCACCAATCACTTTGAGTTTAACCCCGAGGGGATGAGGGAGGCATGAGAGACACGCCACCAAAACCGGCGCGAATGGGCGGTTGGTGCGGGTTGTGCAAATGGACTGGTGGGATGAACACGCTCTCATGTACCCCACGCCCAGTGTGAGGCACACATTTCGAGAACACGAACTTGAAACGGAATCGTTTCCGAGCGAAGACCGATCATCCGGCGATTACAGGCAATTTTCGGCGACCGAGCCCTTCAGCGTCCTTTTTGGGCAGCTTATCGACATTCTCCAATTCCCAGCGTGCGACTTCTTCCATCAGCGCGTCAACAATCTGCGCTTCATCAACTCGCCGCACGATTTCACCATTCCGAAAGATCATTCCCTTTCCGTTACCCGCGGCGATTCCGATATCGGCTTCGCGAGCCTCGCCAGGCCCATTCACGACACAACCCAACACGCTGATCTTCACGGGAAGCCTGCGACCGCTCAATCGTGCCTCGAGTTCGGCGATGATCTTCTCCAGATCAATCGCTAATCGCCCACAGGTCGGGCACGCGATGATTTCCGGTCGCCGCACCCGCCGCTGGGTCGCTTGCAGAATATCGAATGCCGCAACGATTTCGGGCACTGGGTCGCCGAGCAGTGAGATCCGGATGGTGTCGCCAATTCCGTCGAGCAGAATCGGTGCGAGCCCCGTGGCCGACTTGGTGACGGCATACGGTGGCTTCCCGGCTTCAGTAATTCCGATGTGTGTGGGATAATCGCAAAGCTGGGCATAGAGCCGGTACGCTTCGACGGCGACGAGCACATCGCTTGATTTCAGCGAGACCACAATGTCGTGGTACCCCTCCGATTCGGCGATCTCAATGTAGCGTAGCGCACTCTCCACCATCGCCGGCGGACACGGGAACTCGTACTTCTCGCAAAGGTCGCGCTCCAGGCTGCCGGCATTGACACCAATCCGCATCGGCAAGCCACGCTCTTTGGCTTTGCGAACCACCTGCCGGAACCGATCATTGCCGCCGATGTTACCCGGGTTGATCCGAATCTTATCGATGGGGTGATCGAGTGCCGCCAGGGCCATCTTGTAGTCGAAGTGGATATCGCAGATTAGAGGAATCCCGATGCGGTTCTTGATCTGTGTGAGCGCACCAGCGTCTTCCGCCTTGGGCACAGTGACACGGACCAGTTCGCACCCTGCTTCTTCCAATGCGTGGATTTGTCGAATCGTGGCCTCGACATCAAACGTATCGGTCGTCGTCATGGATTGAACGACAACCGGGTTGTCGCCACCAATGCCAACCGTCCCCACGCGGACTTCCCGCGTCTTGTGTCGGGGCTTGCCGGGAACCTTGGGCGCGTTCTCCAGCAGCGACAAGTTGAATCGCGAAGCGCTCGTCATCTTCAGCCCCTATATTGTGTGGCACTGCACTCATGCTATTTTGTTAACCGTAACCGTGGCAACTGCAACACGGGAAACGGCCAAGATTGCCTCGGTGATCGGGAGTAGCGCGTTCGACTGCAACCATGGGGAAGAAGCAGCACCATGAATCACGATTCCACACCCGGATATTCCCACACCCAATACGGGTACTGGTTCCTGTTGCTGCTGCTCTTTGGAGCCTGCTGCTTCGTGGCCGCCACCTTTATCGACGATAGCAATCACATGCCGCTGGTGCTGCAGATCGTCGGGGCCTTGATGATCACGATCGCGTTGCTGTTCCAATTCCTGAAGGTCCGCGATTCCGGCGAGAAACTCGTCATCCAGTTCGGCCCCCTACCACTCTTTCGTAAACGGATTGCCTACGACGACATCCAGTCGGTGGCAGTAGGACGCACGGTCTTGCTAGAAGGCTGGGGCATTCATTACAGCCCCCGTGGGGGTTGGGTCTGGAACATCTGGGGGCGTGATTGCGTGGTGATCACTCGAAGGCAGGGTGTGATTCGGGTCGGAACGAACGACGCCGATCACCTCGCCGCGTTTCTCGAAAGTAAGCTGAGCACCACGCAATCCCTGGCAAGAAGCGACTGATGGAATCGTGGCCGATCCCAAACAATGCTGCTCCACAACTCGCCCTCCCATGAGCTCGGCTTTCCCGATGATTCAGAACTTGTCCCAGAATCTGCCACGCCAACTGCCCGAAGAGGTGATTCAGTCCTTGATCGACACCCCGCACGTTCGGATCGAGCGAATCATCTCCCACGGACACTCGTCGCCCCCAGGATTCTGGTATGACCAAACCCGGGCCGAATTCGTTGTTGTTCTCAGTGGTGCCGCACACATCAAGATCGAAGCTCACCCCGAACTGCTCGTGCTCCAGCCGGGTGATTGCCTCACGCTACTTCCGCACCAACGACACCGAGTAGAATGGACCGATCCCGAGCAACCCACGGTGTGGCTCGCGGTGCATTTCGATCAACCTCAATCGCCGTTACCGACGTAACAAATGAATCTGTCGAGACAATCGTGGGGCGAGTATTCCAACCCGGAACAGAGACTCAAACCGCTTTGGCGTATGCTGACGCCGGAATTGGCAACTACAATGTCGTTGGTTCATGACTTCGGCGAGTGGGCTCATGCTTAATCCTGCTTCCGTTCAACTCCGCGTCGTTTTGCCCGTGCTCGCAACGCTGGCCATTGTTGTTCTTGTTGCAACCTGGTACTTCTCGCGCTCGGATGTGGTGCCACCGGAGCAAGGGCCTGACGCCGTCGCGCACGATCCGCCCACACCCGATCCACGATTGGTGTTCGACACCCCGTACCGCAATGTCAAGCCGGGTGTGGGCTATGTTGGCGATGCATCCTGCGCGGGCTGTCATCCGCAGATCACCGACTCGTATCATGCTCACCCGATGGGGCGCTCCGCAGAATTGGTTTCTGAGGCATCGACGCTCGAAAAGTACGGCGCGGCGGCCCACAGCACGTTCAAAGCCGGCTCGTTCGAGTTGCAGGTTGAGCAGAAACCTTCAGAGCAGGTGCATCAGATTCGCTTTAGTGGGGAAGCGCCTCTAGTCGTGCCCGAGTTGTCTCTACCCGTCCGGGTTGCGATTGGCTCGGGGACACGTGGCCGGTCGTATCTGACCGCGGAACATGGCACGGTGTGGCAAACACCGATCAGTTGGTTCGGGCCTCAAGAACGCTGGGATCTCTCGCCTGGTTTCAAACTCGGCAAAAGCGTGAAACGTGCGATCACCGGTGATTGCCTTTACTGCCACGTGGACCATGTCGATCCGGTGCCGGGTACCGATAACCAATTCCGCGAGCCACTCTTTCCGGGGCAGGTCGCCATTGGTTGCGAGCGCTGCCATGGCCCGGGAGAACTCCATGTCGCCGAGCGTTCTTTGCCTGGCGAACTGATGGGAATGGATACCTCGATTGTGAACCCGAAGCATCTCTCGCCGGCATTACAGTTGGCAATCTGCGAACAGTGCCACTTGCAGGGTGAGGAGCGCGTCAATCGG
>JBGTAO010000575.1:0-4407 GCA_041749835.1 Gemmata sp.
CTTCGGGCTCGATTCTGCAACTCGTGTGGGTTCAAGCTCGACGAACATCGTGCCAAGCGCGACAACGACGGCCGAGCCAAACTCCACGCCGACATCGCGCACCCCATCCACTCGGCTGCCCGCGAGCTGATTCAGGGGGCCGTCATCACGTCGTACGCTGAAGAGCGTGAGCGGGCCAAACAGCCTGGCTACGTCTGCACCTACGATGACTACGATTACGACGCCGTGGATGATGCACCAATCAGCTATGGTGCCATGGTGACGGACATGAACAAAAGTGTGAAGGTGCACGGCCCGCACGCCGCGCCCAAGGGCACACACTTCCACACCGACGCACCCGCAGCCAAAACGCCTGTGAAAGGCGACGATTTCGGTGCGGGGATCATGTGAAGATCACGCAATAGCCCCAGGTTGAGCGGGGGAACGCCCCCGGCAAGCCGGGGGCTATTTGCGTTCAGGTTGTCCAGGCAAATAGCCCAGGTTGAGCGGGGGAACTATTTACGTTCAGGTTGTCCAGGCAAATAGCCCCAGGCTTGCCGGGGGCTATTTACTATTTGCGGACCTTGTCCTGCATTTCCTTCAACCACACGACAAATTGATCGGGCTCATTGATCTTCCCTTCGGGATAGACCCCGAGCACGACCACCGTTCGATCGCTGACTTTGGGTACCATCGCCACGTAGAGCGGAAGCTGATCGGTGCCAAACGCGTCGATCTTGAACTGCCGGTTCGCTCGCGCTTCGAACACACGCTCCCGATACCCAGGATCGGTGGCGAAGAGGGCAGCGGGCACTTCGTCGGTGTAGAGTTGCACCCGCTCGAACTTCTCCAACTGCTCGCGTACCTTGGGCAGCGTGAAGATCTGGAACTCGTTGTACTTGCAGTTGGTGCATGTCACGCCTGTGAAGTCGACGAGGATTGGCCGGGTCTGGCCGCTCTTGAGAGCGTCGGCCCGGTCGCGGGCTATGGCCTCGAAGAGGTCGCTGCCCCAGTGCAGATCGGCATCACGACTTGGCTCGGGCAGCAGGAACGCATCGACCCAGGCGTACACCGCACCCGCCGGGCGCTGGCTTTTGCCGTCGGCTCCCTTGAACAGCGCCGGGAACAGATACACACTCAGCCCGAGGAACAGCAGCGCGAACAGCAACCGCGTGACACCGAGGTTGGGCTTCTCTTCGTCGTGTGGCAGGCGGTACATGTTGAGCAGGTAGAGCCCACAGGCCAGCGTAATCGCAACCCAACCCGCCAGCACCAGATCGTACGTGAAGTAGGCGGGCGGCGAGAACACACGCAGTTCGGCAGTGCGGAAGAACTTGAGCGCCGCTGCGAGTTCCAGGAAACCCATCACCACTTTCACGCTATCGAGCCAGCCACCCGATTTCGGCAACGCCTTCAAGAGCCCCGGCACCATCGCCAGGATGAAGAACGGGGCCGCAAAAGCGGTCGCAAACGCTAGCCCACCCAGAATCTCCTTACCTGTTGGCATCGCAATCAGAGTGTCGCTGAAGGTGTCCGAGGCCGAGATCCCCGCGAAGCCGCCGAGGAACGGGGCCACGCATGTGAAGCTAATGACGGTGAAGGCCAACGCACCGAAGATGGTACCGATCACCCCACCCTGTGATTGCTTGGCTTGCAGGCGTCGCACCATGAAGTTCGGCAGTGTCAGCTCGTACATCCCGAAGAGACTCAGCGCCAGCACCACGAAGAGCGTCCCGAGTAGGACGTTCGTCATCGGGTGCGCTGAGAGCCAGGCCATGAACTTCAAGAGCGCGAATGCCGAGAGCCCAAGTACCACGATGATCGTGAGGCAGTAGACGCCCGCGAGTTTGAGCCGTTCGCGGAACGAACCGTGCGCCTGCTTCAGGAAGATGCTCACCGTGATGGGAATCATCGGGAAGACACAGGGAGTCACCAGCGAGATCAGACCCCAGAATACCGCGGTGAGGACGAATGCGCCGACCCCTTGCTCGGCGCTCGCATTGACCACCGCTGATTTATCGAGGTTGTCGCGGATGCCTTCGAGTTCGGTCTGCACTTGCTCGCTCGGCTTGGCTTCCTTGGCTGGCCCATGCCCCGAGGATTCTGGTGGCGTCTGCGGTTTGGGGCCGTTGCCGTTGCCACCCGTGTTGGTGTTGGTGCCACCGGGCGTCGGGGGCGGAGTTGCCGGCCCCAACGCTTTCTCGACAACCGCGCGGTACTGCTCATTCACCGGAACGGGGTCGCCGGGTAGTACTTCGAAGCTGGCCCCGGGCACATCGTCTTTCCGGGTGATGACACAGCCCTTATCGTTGCAACCGGGAATCTCGCTGAGATCGTCGAGGCGAATGGTTTTCTTGCCTGGTGTTGCCTTGGGGGAGACGACAGCCTGGAATTCCCACGTCACCGGCGCGGGCGAATACGTGACGGTGTACTCGTTGGTGCCGATCATCTCCTGCTTGGTTTTCCACGGGAAACCGGGCGGATCGACTGGAGGCGTCACGAAGATCAGTTCACCTGCGGGCGGCGTGACCAGGCGGGTTTTGTAATCCTGATCGGCCTGAAGCGGGTAGACCCAGGCTCCCGGTTTCGGTGTCGCGGTGATCCGGAACTTGACGGTTTCGCCCCGCTTGGCTTGGGCCGGCACCACTTCGGCCGTGATGGTGGCGACATCGCTGAACTTGGTTGGCGTTTTGGTGTCGAACGGATCCTCGATCTGCGCACGCGCGGAGGACTCGAAGCCGAACAGTACCAGCACGGCCGCAAGCAGACGGGGGTAGAGCATGTGGCACCAGCAAAAAAAACCCACGGTGATTGATCCGTGGGTTTTGTAGGGAACGGGAGGCGACATGTCGGTCTGCCTCGATTAATACGGCATACCGGCGGGGTTCGCCCGGCTTACATCACTTTTGTTCTAACGCCTTCGAGACCTCGGCCGCGAACTGCTTTTCCACGGCAACCGCGGGGCCTTCGAGCACTTTGAACTTGGCTTCGACCGGCACGTCTTTGGGCGGGAAACAGTTGTCCCGATCGCAGACACTGACCTTGAAGCTCGGCAACTTCACCGTGGTTGGCCCGGGGGTCGCCTTGGGGGAGACCACCGCCTTGCGAGTGTAGGTGACCGTGCCGGGGCAGTAGCGGAGTTCCAGGATGCCCAGTTCGGGCTCCGCCTTGCTTTTCGCGTCTTTCGGATCTTCCACTTGACCCACAAAGATGACGGCCGCGGGCTCAGGGAACTTGATCACGTTCACCATCCCGGCGGCACCTTTATCGGGTTGAACCGTGGGGTAGGTGTGGTAGCCCTCGTTCAGTTCGACGGTAACGGTAAACGTGACCGTTTCCCCCGGTTTGGCCTCGGCTGGCGTGAATGAGGCACTCACCTTCTTGACCGCCTTGTCGAAGGCTCTCTGGGTGGCCGCGGCGGGGCTGATCGCCAGAACTCCGGCCAGGCACACTGTGAACCCAAACATCGTCCGGATCATGGCGCGGTTCTCCGTATCAAATCTTGCCGTATCGGTTCGCAATGGGCGGCACGCGATGACCGTTCGATGCCGCGTGGCCAACAAACGTGACACCGTCCCGCCCGTCCATCGCGATGACTGTACCATAAGCGAGAGTCGTTGTCGCCGGGATGTCGGTCGCGGTTGATTCCACAGACAGCCCGCAGCGCCCCCGTTGTTCTTGGTACGAGATGGCTCACCCATGCCCACCACAGTTCGCAAACTCCTGGAACTGATTCGCTTCAGCCATACCGTGTTCGCTCTGCCGTTTGCATTCCTGGCGGCAGCGCTGGCCTGGTCCGAGGAACCATTCCGCTGGCAGGATCTGCTGGGGATTTTGCTCGGGATGGTGTTGGCCCGCAGCGCGGCCATGGCGTTCAATCGGCTGGTCGATCGGCATCTCGACGCGGCGAACCCGCGAACCGCGCAGCGCCATCTCCCGGCCGGTAGCCTGAGCGTGAGCAGCGTCGCACTCTTCACGTTTCTGTGCAGCGTGGGGTTCATCGCCTCGACGGTGCTATTTCTGCTACACGAACCGCCCAACCCCTGGCCACTGTACCTGAGCGTGCCGGTACTGCTGTTCGTACTGGGCTATTCGCTCGCCAAGCGGTTTACCAGTCTGGCGCACTTTTGGCTGGGTGTGGCGCTCATGCTGGCTCCGGTGGCCACCTGGATTGCCGTGAAGGGGTTAGCCGATCTCACGGTGCCGTTGGTGCTGGGAGCGGCCGTCGCCTTCTGGGTGGCCGGCTTCGATATCCTCTATGCTTGCCAGGACGCCGCGTTCGACAAAACTGCCGGGCTCCACAGCGTGCCCGCTCGTTACGGAATCCCGAGCAGCTTGCGAATCGCGGCGCTCTGTCATGCCGTCATGTTCGCGCTGTTGGTGGGGCTGGCCTGGGTCTCGCCATTGCTGGGAACGGTCTATCTGTTC
>JBGTAO010000576.1:0-9522 GCA_041749835.1 Gemmata sp.
GTCGCGGCTGTGCCCGATGAACCCGCGTTCTTGAGCTTGTCCGTGCCGTTCATGTCGCCTTCGCCCATTCCCGGGTTCATTCCCTGGGTACCTTGTCCCATTCCCATCCCTTGACCTTGTCCCATCCCCATGCCCATTCCCATCCCTTGGCCTTGTCCCATCCCCATGCCCATTCCGGGCTGTTGGGAGGCATTGAGGGCATCGAGAGCCTGTTGAAGGGCTTGTGAAGCGTTCTGCTGGCTCATCCCGGCCTGACCCGGTTGCCCCTGTACGGCCATGGGTGCCTGGGCCTGGGCCTGCTGAATTGCAGCCTGAGCGGCGTTATTCGCCTGTTGCGATTGCTGCAAGGCGCGGGTGGCTTCCATCACTTGCTGTTGTTGTTGCGCCAGTTGCCCTTGGTTCATCCCCTGCATCGGCATACCACCCATTGGAGGCATTCCATCCTTTGGCATTCCGCCCATTGGGGGCATCCCGCCCATTGGGGGCATCCCGCCCATTGGGGGCATCCCGCCCATTGGGGGCATCCCGCCCATTGGGGGCATCCCGCCCATTGGGGGCATCCCGTCTTTGGGCATTCCACCCATAGGCGGCATACCGTCTTTGGGCATGCCACCCATGGGTGGCATATCGCCCATCGGCATTCCATCCATGGGCATTCCCTTCATCGGGTTCATGCCAGCTTGTTTGAGCTGCTCGAGCGCTTTCTGTTGGTTCTCAAGAGCCGCTGGTAGGTCGCCTTTCTCGAGTGCTTCGGCGGCCTTGGCAGCCGACTTGGCAGCATCAGGTAGCTTTTGGTCGGCCGCGTCCTTGGCGATTTGCTTTTGCAGTTCCGCGACGTTTGGCATCCCCATTGGCATCATTCCGTCCATGGGCATCATTCCGTCCATGGGCTGCTGTTGCGCGGCTTTGTTGGCTTCTTGAGCAGCCATATTTGCCTGCTCAATGGCTTTTTGAATCTGCTGCGCGGCATTCATCGGATCGACCTTGTCCGGCTGGAGCGCGGCCTGATCCCGGGCTTCCTGGCCCTTCTTCTGGTCGATCTGTTCCTGGACATCCTTGGCTGCCTGATCGAGCTTGTTCGCGGCATCTTTGGCTTTCTCGCCACCCGCCATGGGCATGTTGATGGCGAGGTCATTCTTCGCGCCATCCTGCTTCATATTGGCATCGCCAACTTTGCTGGCCGCATCGTTCAGTTTCTCAGCAGCTTTGGGGTCCGTGGCCTTGTTCTGGTTCGCCAGTTCCTTGAGTTGCTCACCGACTTCTTTGGTCGGCGGTGTGAGCTTATCTTGCTTCTCGGCGATCATGTCGGTGTCGGGCTTCTGTGGGTCCGTGGCGGCCTTGTTCGCATCCTTGGCGATCTCTTTCTCGTTCTTGGAAAGTTCGTCGAGTTGGTTCTTGAGGTCTTCGAGCTTGGCGATATCGGCACGTCGTTGCTCGATGGCGTTGGCCAGTTCGTCCAGCGCTTTCTTTGCGTCCTCCAGGTTCTTGACCGCGTTCTCCTGATTCGGCTTGGCTTCGGTCGGGCTCTTATTATCGAGCTTTTCGTTAGCAGCTTTCATGGCTTCGGCTGCTTTGTCGAGGGCGGCCTTGACGTCCGGGCTCTCGGGCAGCGGCATCTTGCGAACGTCGTCGGTTCCCTTGGCTACATCCTTCTGGGCGGCCTTCGCATCAGGCAAACGGCTGGGGTTGGTTTCGGCTCGCTCGGTGCGTCGGTTCGCATCCTTCTGATCCTGAATAAGTTGTTCAACGCGTTCGGCGGCTTGCTTCACGGCCGCGAGCGGGTCGGTCTTGGCGAGTTCGGCAGCAGCAATCTGCCGATCGAGTTCTTCTTTGGCCGATTTCAAGTCGTCGAGTGCTTTCTCCTGAGGTTCCTTGGCGTCGTTGACTTTACCCGTGCGTAAAGCATCTTCGGCTTTCCACTGATTGTTCTCAACGGGCTTCAGGAGATCGGCGACTTCTGGAGCGGCTTGTTCAGCGGCCCGGCGAGCATCGCGTGTGGCGAACTCGGCCTTGGTTTGCTGATTGGCGAGTTCATTGCCACGGCTCACCTTGGGATCGAAGCCCGAGCGGCGGGCCTTGTCGTTCTCCTCGGCTGTCGGCTTCTCCGCGGTGTCGTTGTTCACTTTGGTTTGAGCATCGATCGCCTTGGCAACTTTCTCCTGTGCGGCCTTGAGGGCTTCCAGGCGCGAGGCCGGCGGTGTTCGCATCGCCGCTGCCAAGTCCTTCAACTCCTTGGCATGTCGGCGTTGGCGTTCCCCCGCATCGTCGAACTGGCCCGATCGCAGTGTGCGAACGGTCGTGTCCATCTCCGAGATTAATCGCTTGCCACGCAGTGCCACCTCTGCGCGTTCAAGGCGTTCCTTCTGTTCCACGCTCAATGCCTGCGAGATCACAGGGTGCGTCATCAACATTTCGATCTGCGAGAGCACCGAAGCCACTTCGGATCGCAGGTCCGCTTCTTCGGCACCCAACTCTTCGCGATCGTCGATGAACTGGCGACCGGGGCGGCGGGGCAACCGGGCGTTGGTCAATGTTTGGGCATTGATCACGAGTTGCTTCTCGGCAGCGGCTTCCAGGCGAGCGGCCGCGTCATCCAGGTTGCGAATCACGTCCAACTTCACGAGCATGCTGCGGAGTTGTGTGATAATCTCGCGCTGCTTGACGTACGCTTCTTTCTGCTCCTTGGTGGCCGTTGCTTCATCGGGTGCCATGATCGCCGCTTCGAGGTGTTCGAGCACTTCCTTGATCTGATCCTGTCCCAGCCCGCGCAACTGGTCGGCCACCTCTTCGAGCATCTTTTGTTCGGCGTTGGACGAAAGTCGCTGGTACAGCATCGCGTTAATGGTGGAACGCGAGCGGCGGGCCGCTTCTTCGATGCGGGCCTTGATCTTCTTCTGTTCTTCGCGTTGCTTGGTCGGATCGAGATCTTTGGGATCTTGAGATACGGCCAGCGGGACAATCATCCCGACCAACATGACGGCGGCAATAAAGCGACTACGGCGACCAGCGGCCATCGGTGGGCCTCCTTGAGGCAGGTGGGTCGTGGAGAGGACGGCCCGTGAGGTACAATCAAGTTTCCGCTAGAAACTTAAACACTGCAACACGAAACTTGTACCGAGTTACAACCCGTTACCATTCCTGTGACGGTCGGATCGCGTGGCGTGTTCGGAACTGCGCCATGCTCGGTTCGCCGCAACTGGTTCTAATTTTTGGGCTTGAAGACTTCCGCTTGATCGGTGGCGATCTCCCGGAGCTTGTCCTGCAACTTCTGACGAGCCTCATCGCGCAGGCGAATCGCAATCCGAGCGTCGTCTTCGGTCACCACGGTTTTCTGTTTGGCCATTCGGGTGTAGCCGGCGGGGCGATCAGGATCGATCTTGCCATCGGGCCCCGGCAACTTGTCGAAGGCCTCCAAATACAATTCAACCGTGTCGCCGATCTCAAGTTTCGCCAGTGTGCCGTCCGGTAGCCGTTTTAATAATCCGCCCACCTCGAAGTTCTTGCAGCCGCCCGCTTCCAGTTCACTCGGTTCCGAGTTGGGATCGATCGAGGCCAGCGGGAAGAACTCCACCTCCCCAAAGACTCCCGACTTCTCGAAGCGGCCGAGTTCCGGAACGAACTTGCCCAACTTCATCGCTTCCGTGGCCGGGAATCGCTTGAGTGGTAGCCGGGAGTAAACCAGCAAGTCCTTGTCTTCACGCGGGTGCTGGATTCGCTTGTAGGCTTCGGGGTAAGAATCGAGCGCGACCCCACGTGGCAGGACACGGTAGCGCAGATTGACTTCCCGAATGCCCAACTCCGAATTGGCATTGTAAATCACCTGGATGCGGCCGTTCGGCGCGACCGGCGCGTCCCACTCGTAATCGCGCGGGTTCCCCTGGCCATAAGGAGAAGCTGGGTCGGGATCGCGATTCGATTCCGCTTTGAACTCGACATTGGGTGGGCGATCATCGTGCATGCGGATGTTGCGCCGAATCGGCAACGGGTTCACGAATCCGCGGTCGTCCTCCAACTCGATGCGATACCCGATCATGCTGGTGGTCGTCGGGAAACCAAATGATGCGGCGGTCCGATCTGCGGCGGTCTCGAACGGTTGAACGGGTAGCAATTCCTGTTCGCTGAGTCCGTCGCCCCGTTCGATCGGGACAAGACGTGCCACCTTCACGGGCTTGTTGAACTTCGCGTCGATGATGATCTGCGATCCCGGGAGTGCGTCGATCACTTCGCCACGGGTCCAGCCTTCATTGCGGCGTGTGTATGGGAGGCCGTCGGGTCGGGTGCCAAGAAACGCGGGGAGTACCTGCACGGCCATCAGGGCATTGTCTTCGCTTAATTGTGGCGGTGGTTCGAAGGTCACACGCCCGGGGCTGCGGGTGCGGCCACCACCCAGCCGGGCTTGAAAGCTGAAGTCGAGCGACGATGGTGGTAGCTTGACCACGAAATACGCAAGCTCTTCTTCACTACTTGTCGAGCGATTCTCGAATACCAGTTCGTAGAACTCCTCGGGTTGGCCATCAGGTACCAAGCGAACCACCCCCACCATGTCTTCGGAGAATTGGCCCGAAACCTGGTAGCGGATGGTGACCTCGGAACCGGTGGGCCAGACCTCCTGCGTGATGTTCACGAGGTGGATGTTGCGGGGGATTTCCACATCCAGCAGGGCTTGCCGCTGCACGAGAATGCTGGCCAGAGCCGGGCGGGTCGCACCAAAGATCATCCAGCCCGCCAGCACGGGAGCGAGTACAGCCGCGGCCCAACCCAGCCGGCGATAGTCGATGAGCTTGAGAAAGTTGTGGTGGCTGCCAATGTCTTCTGCTTCGCGGGTGACTTCCCCAATGAGCACGCGCGACATCCCCCGGGTATCCGCGGTAGTCCGGTTCAGTTGAATCGCGGTGACCAAACGGTGATCGAATTCCGGGTACGCCTGTTCGGCACTGGAAGCGAGCGTGTCGATATCGGGCGTGCGAACCCAGGGGCGAATGAGCAAGACATAGGCGAGGCCCCCCGCCAGCGCCAGTTGTCCGGCCGTCATGAGCAGGCGGAACCAGTACGGTGTTTCGCCGGCCGCCAGCGGATCGATCCCGGTGAAGACCCAGGACGATTTCAAGATGTCGCGCCAGGTTTGGGAACCCGAGTAGCGGTCGATGGCCCAGTCGAGTGCGCAGGCCACTCCGAGCACGCACAGTACAATTGCCAACCAGCGTGCGCCCCCCCAGGCAAGTCGAACCACTCGCTCCAGAAGACGCCAGCGATCCAGTTGGTTCAGTATTGGGTTCATTTCCACGATCTCAGTTGCCGAGTTCGCCGTGTCGTAACTGTTGGCTGTGCTAGCTCAACCCACTCACTTTTCGGAAACACCATTCTGCGGTCAACAATCCCAGGAGCAGGAACAGCGTCCACCGATTCCACAGCAGTGTTTCTTCCCGCTGCGAGAATGCGGAGAGTTGAGGTTTCACGTCGCCGGGCAATTGCACCAGGTTCTCTTCGCGGTACAGCTTGCTCACTCCGGTATCCCGCGACAGATTCATCATGGCCGCGGCGTCGAGTGCAGCGGGTGCGCGTTCGTCGTTGGTGTCGTAATTGACCGGGAAGTTCAAGGTGGCCGGTTGCTTGTTCTTGGGGTCGACGGTGAGGCGAAACTGCCCCACTCGATTATACGGCAGAGTGGTCACGAACTCGCCTTCCACACCCGGCACGCGGCGGAACTTGACCGGCACGAGGCGGTCCTTATCGTTGGGGTTCGCGTCCAGTTTCTCCAAGGTGCCATCAATCTCGTCGGCAACGATTGGTAAGAAGTTCTCGTTGAAGGCTCGCACATAGATCTCACCGGTCTTGCCGACCGTTGGGGCGGGCGTGTTGGTCGAAATCTGGGTTTGTTTGGTGCCGACGATTCGAGGAATCCCGGCGGTATAAACGGCCTGGGACCAAAAGCGACCGAAGAGTTTCTCGGCGGTGTTAAAGCGCCAGCGCCAGGTGTCGTCGAAGGCAACAAAAAGGACATACCCTTTGCCGTAGTGATGACCCACCAACAGCGGCATGGGCTTGTCGTCCGGGGTCGGGGTGCGGGCTGTGGGATGCACCAGGAAGACATCGGCGGCGGGCTTCGTCTTGGTGACCGGGTAGTACCAGTACATCGGCTTCAGTTGCTTTTCGCTGGTCAATCCGGTGGCTGTGCCGGCTTTGCCCCACAGTTCCGCGTTATCGATCGGGTCGTCTTCGAGTGAAACGATCTGCGTCCGAGAGGCTGCTGGAGCAAGCACCGGAACGAACGGCTCCGGGTTGTCCAGTGCCTGAATGGGGAACCGGACGGCGTCGAACTCGACCGGCAACACATCCGCGATGGGGTTGCGTTCGGTAGGGGCATCGCGGCGATCGTTGGACCAGCCTGCCGGGCTATGCCAGCGACCGGCGATCGTGATCAAGCCGCCACCTTCGGTCACGAAGTCCTTGATGATCTCTTGCTGTTCGCGTGAGAAGTAATTCCCGGGGACATCACCCAAAATGAGCAGATCGAAATCGAAGAGAATCTTGCGAAACTCTTCACGATCCATGTTGAGCGTGCCATTGATCTCACGCGAGAAGTCGATCATCCACGGTGGGCCGGAGCGCATGGCCAGACGATCACCTTCCGTGAGGTAAAACCGGGCATCCACACGCCGGTCTCGGAGCAGGGCTCGCTGCAGAAACTTGAAGTCGTAGCGTGGCAACGAATCGACCACCAGAACTTTGAGCTTGCGATTCACCACTTGCGAAGGCCGTGAGACCACCGTGGACACCCGATCGGCCGTGGTGCCACTTCCGGTGTTAATTGTCACGGTGACGGCGTATTCCTGCTTCTTCGAGTCGGCATCCTGTTTGGTCGGGGTGAACTTTAGCACCTGCGAGAAGGTCTTCCCGTCGCGCACCTCGGCTGCGGTCAAGGCGAACGAATGCCGCTCGGTCAGCACTTCGCGATCGCCATACTTCAGCACGATGTTGGCGGTTCCGTTCGCCACGCCTTTGACGGTATAGCGAACCGGAATGTTGGCCACATCGTCCACGAACAGCGTGTTCGGAACATCGACGTTGGTTGCAACTGGTGCACTGGCGGAAGCGGGTTTGTCGGTGGGAGCAGCCGGTCCGAACGCGGCCGACAGTTGCCCGAACGACGAACTCCCTACACCATAGACGTAGATCGGGATGTTTCGGCGGGCGCACTCGCGTGCCAGATCGTCGAGGCTTTTGGGGCCGGCGTTTTCACGGCCGTCGGTCACAATCACCAGAGCAGCGGGTGCATCGGTGTCGTCGCGATTCAGAACTTCGAAGCCTGCTTCGACCAGTGCCGTGCGAGGTTCGTCTGCGGCGAGTTCCTTTAGCCAGTCCAGGTTTTGCCAGTTGCGCCCGAGGCGTGTGGTGCCAAAGGTGTAAACTTCAAGCGGCCCCGCGGAACCCGCCAACCGCTGGAATAAATCGATCTTGGGATTGAGTAAGGCGGCACGGGCCACGTCAATACGCTTGGGGCGATCGGGTAGCCTGCTGCCCAGTCCGGAAAGGGTCGCGGCATCGGGCAGTTTGTCCGGTTCCGTAAGTCCCAGAGCGATTGCCACGCGACCTTGATCGTCGGTATTGGGGCGTGGGTCCTGGTTGTCCATGCTCTGCGAGATGTCGATCAGCACAACCACAGGGCGGGAGCGTTCCCCTTTCTCCTCGGACACCCACGTGGGGCGCAACAGTAAGAAGGCCACGGTTGCCACGATTGCCATTCGCAGGGCAAGCAGGAGCAGGCGACGACCCACCGACAGGCGTCCGGCTTCCTTCAAGTACAGGATGCCAACAGCGATGATCGCGACCACGCCGAGCAGTAGCGCCGCCCACAGCGGGAACCAGCCCCGGCGTTGCATTTCGGCGAACAGTGGGATCGTTGCGAACACCATTTGCATGAACGCGTCTCGTACAGGTTCTGCCCGTTCAGCGAGCTTGCCTGGGGAATATCACCAGGCCCGGCCACAACTCCACGCCCAAAGCGATTCGCCGACCAGCAACACCAGCAGCAGCACCAGGAGCCACTCGGTCCACTCGCTGCGGGTCCGCAGTTGACCGACTGCCGATTCCGTTCCCGCACCCGCCTGAATGATCGCAGGCGCGAAACCGAGCCAGTTCTCCACATCGTTATCGGCGCCAACACCCATCGCAGCCGACTCGCGCAGATCTGGATTGACGGTGAACAGTGCGCCACTGTCGTCGGCCTTTCCGGCCGGCACAATGTTGTATACGCCGGCTCGAGCGGTGTCGGTCGCCATCACCACCAGGCGCTGGCCCGCAGGCGGTTGCGGCACATCGAGCTTCACCCGTGGGCGGCTCCGCTCACCGGATCGCGGTGGTTTAACCAGTTCAAAGCCTGCCTTGCTTTCCGTGCCATCGGGCGGATACCACACGAGCGGTTCACCCGCGATGGTTGTTCCACCCGCGACCTTGCGGCCCGTGAGGTGTGTAACTGTGAAGATAGCCAAGGGAACATGAAAGGAGCCGGGATCGGAGGAGAAGTTGCCCCAGCGTTCATCGAGCGAGCCCGCGATTTGAATCACTTCTCCCGCACCCACGACTTTAGAGGCGATATAAGGCTGATCATCCGTGGTACGAATCAGCGCGCGGGCACCCGGGCCATCCGCTGCGAGTTCGAGCATGCGGCTCATCGCGACTTTTTGCAATGCATCGGCGAAGGGAGATTTCCGGAATCGCCCGAGGAACGAGGCTTCCTCGACCTTCTCCGCGGCGGGCGTGAAGGGTGATGTCTCGGTGGTGTTGCGGATTCCTTTCACGTCGAGCGGGAGCAGTTGGGAGCCGCCCGAACCGAGCACCTTGTTGTACTCCTCGGGCTTGATCAGATCGCCACCTGTGATCACGAGTCCGCCGCCACCGCGTACGAACTCATTGAGTTTGGCGAGAAAGTCGGCCGACAGGCCCACGACTGGATCGGAACCCCGAATGGGTGCGTTGAGCAGGTAAACGATATCCACGTTATCCAGGTCGCGTGCGCTCGCTTCGGTCGCCGTGATCGATTCGGTCTCGATGTAGTAATCCTTTTGCCGACCGGGGTTCAGTGCCGTCTTCACAAAGTGATCGCCAGCGGAAGTCGGGTTCTCAGCGTTTGGGCTTCCGTCCACCAGCAAAACACGCACCTTTTCGCGCACGAAAATGGTTTTGTAAAGCACGTTGTCGCCCGGCATGCCATCGCCATTCATCTCGACGCCCACGACGCGCAGGCCCGGTTGATCGAGGCTACCGGTGAGCGTAACGGGATACGTCTGCCCGGGGTCGATCTGGTCGATCTGAACCGCGTCCTTCTCGATGGCCTTGTTGTCCAGCGTGATGGCAACTTTGGCACCTTTCACGATGTCGGCACCCGTATTCTTGACTGTGACAACGAAGGGAACGCGAGTGCGTGTGTGTGGGATATCGCTGATCCAGGTCACATTCTCGGCGGCGACGTTGGGAATCCTTCGCTCGGCATTGCCACAACGGATAAACACGAGGTTGGCCTGC